>JAESTE010000177.1 GCA_016763735.1 Nitrospinaceae bacterium
AACGTTTGTCGGCACTGGTGATATCACATTACGTGTCGGTGTACTGAGAGCTAACTAAGTAGGGGAACGCCATGTCGATCTTTGATGTACTAGGTCCAGCAGGGGTAGCTATTATAGGCAGTCAGCCTGTACCTGTTGTTGTACCCGCCTTGACTGTCAATAACCAATCACTGAATTTCGGTGACCTCACTGATGCGGGGGATGGTAAGTATACACTTATCAAAACAGGTTCGACCATCACGGCAGCGGTTATCAGTTCAGGTGATGCCTCTGGTCATTGGACAATCGACAATAACGGAGATTTATCTCCCAGTGCCGCAGGAGACACAGCAAACCTCAACCTTGGCCCGTACACACTGGCGTGTAGCTATAACTCAGGTGAGGACACAGCCACCCACACAGTCACCATCTTAGCTGATACCTATACGGTTCTAGCTGACGCAACAGAGCTAGATGACGCAATTGCCGACATTGGTACTGCCTCCTCTGGAGCCAGAACAGTTAAGATGCGTGACGGTACATTAACAACGACAGGTTCAACCTTCACCGGGGAAGCGTTCGTCAACGTGGTGACGGTAGAAGCTGAGAATGCGCCGACAGGTGGTCCTCCACTTACGACATGGAACGTTATCTTTGATATGCAACTAGTTGTCAGTAACATGGACAAAGTTACCTTCAGTGGTATTCATTTCAAAAAATTGGGACTTGCCAACAGCTTTACTTACGTGGTGTTCGTGACCGCTGCCTCAACAGATATCATCTTTGATCGCTGTGAGTTCAGCGGTGACGTAAGAGATATCAACGGAGACTATTCAGCTTCCGGTGCATATGTCAACGGTACTGGTCTAGGGACTGTCCATGGGGCGAGCTGCACAAGTAACCTCACCGTCCAACGTTGCTATTTCCATGATCTTAACTGGGCTATGATTGGTCGCGTCAAAGGTAATTGCTTCGTCAAGTACAACGAGTTCAAAGACCTATACGGTGATGTATGCCAGTTCCAAGATGATGATGGTAACGGTGGTGCTGATATCCATGCAGGCAATCTTGAGTATGAATTTAACTTTGCTCATGGTATGTTGGGTATCCCGAAAGATTATGGTGGGGTTGGGCAAGGCGATGCCTCTGATCCCCACACAGATTTCTTCCAAGTACTGAAACAGGAAACGGGTCAGTGGACAGGCATCAAGTGTAACTTCAATATTCTCAACCCACGCTCTGATGATTACCGAGGCCGGAATATCCAAGGCTGCTTTATGAATACCAGCGCTACTGGAGACTTCGAGGATGTAGAAGTCAAAGGTAACGTGTTCCTCATCAGTGACGGGCTTCATGGTATATCCATATACCGTATCAAAAACGGTGAGATTATTAATAACACGGTTTGCCAAGACGATCCTCCTGTTGACCAGAATGATTTTGCTGCTACCATCTTCCTTGGCGGCACCGCTAGTTCAGGCACGATTAATGTATGGGGTAACGCTGCTGACGCTCTTACCTTATCTGGCAGCGGCACATATGTGCAGACCAATGCAAATGTGACCCTCGGTAAAGCAGGCGCGACCATTGCTTACTCAACCGCCTTTGATGGCACAGCTTATGGTCCTGATACCCGCGCTCTGGTGCTATCCGAATATAATATGAAAGACCTTGGCCCATGTGACGATGATAATTCAAGTTCAGGCACAGTCGGTGACGCAGGCGCTGTTGGTTCAGGCTACGTCACTTGGGGCGATATACGAGATACCACAGGCGGCTGGGCGCATGACGCAGCTTATGAACCCGGTGGGGCTGACGTAACAGCACCTATCCTCTCCAGCAATGTCGTTACGAAAACAGACCGTGATGCTAAACTTGATATCAATACAGACGAGGCCAATGGTACTCTCTACTGGATGATCGACGGTAACGCCTCACGTACAGCCGCTCAAGTTAAAACGGGCGGTGGTTCTGATAGCGGTAATCAAGCAGTGTCCTCCACAGGCGCTCAGGCTCAGATCGGCAGCACGGATGACCTTAACGATAATACACTACAATATTTCCACGCTATGCACGAAGACGCAGCAACGAACCAATCAACAGTCGTGACTACTTCGTTCACTACTGATACCGATAGCACAGCACCTATCCTCTCCAGCCCAAGCGTTGCTAAGACCGATACTACGGCTGATCTGACTATCACTACGGATGAGAGTACAGGTACAAACTATTGGATGGTGGACGGCAACGCCTCACGTACAGCGGCTCAGGTGAAGACAGGGGGCGGCACAGACAGCGGCAACCAAGTTGTCACAATCTCTGGCGTACAGGGCGACTTCAATGCCACTGGCCTGACTGCATCCACGCTACAGTATTTCCACGCTATGCACGAAGACGAGGCCACCAATCAGTCAACAGTTTCCACTACCAGCTTCACTACCAATAGCTCTGGGTATACTCCTCAGTATCTGGATTATGACGGTGCTACCGATAGTTGCCTTGAAATGTCAGGTGGTTTTGGTGCTGCCGCTGGTGACAGCAAACAGTTCTTCATTAGCTGCTGGGTATCGTTCGACCAAGAAAGCACAGATTACGTCCTACATATGGGTCCAGCTTCCAACAGAGTAAGACTTGTTCGTATTGGGACTAATATAAACTTAAGGTTCAGAAATGCTGCTGGTACGGTGATCTATGAGCGAAATGTTGCAATTGGTAGCGGGGCGGTAGCTAAGTTCCATTATGTCGCCAGCGGTGATCTTAATGTAGCTGCCTCAGATAGGATTTACATCGATGGCGTAGATGATGCTGGTACAGCCGCTACGTTCACTAATGACACAATCGAGTGGAGTAATACAACAGCTAACTTTATTTGCGCTCGGAATGCCTCTGCTGACTTATTCAATGGTCAGCTAGGTGATCTAATCGTAGATAATACCTACCTTGATCTGGACGTAGCTGGGAACCTCGACAACGTAATCAGCGGCGGTAACCCTGTTGATCCCGGCTCAGATGGTTCAGACGCTTTAGGTGGCTCACCAGTTCCCTTCATCGCCATACTGGGTAATGCGGCCTTAACCACAGGCGGTACTTCTGGTGTCAATGCTGGCAGCGGTAGTGACCCTGATGTTCCTGTCGGATACACTAGTGGCATAACGGATGTAACATTCTAATGGTATCACGTGAACCCACACCTGACGAACAGCTGGCAGACGCTCTAGCGGAGTTCTTTGACGACCCATTAGGGTATGTCATGTTCATGTTCCCGTGGGATACCTATGAGCCTATTCAGATGGTGGAACTTGATGAGAAGTATGGTAACCGTTTCCCCGGCTGCAAGTACGGTCCTGATGTCTGGGCTTGCGAGTTTCTTGACAACTGGGGTGACGACATACGGGCCAATGGATTTGATGGCAGGAACGCTGTTGATCCCTTGATGTACGCCACGGTGAGCGGTCATGGTATTGGTAAGTCAACACTAACCAGCTGGATCATTAAGTTCATCATGGATACCCGCCCATTCTCCAAGGGTACGGTAACAGCTAACACGGCTGAACAACTGAAGACTAAGACTTGGGCTGAGCTTGGTAAGTGGCACAAACTGTCCCTGACTGAGCACTGGTTCAATTATAATTCTGGCCGGGGTGCTATGAACCTGACCCATAAGAAATTTAAAGAGGAGTGGCGCTGCGATGGGCAGACATGTCGTGAAGAGAACTCAGAAGCCTTCGCGGGTCAACATGCTGCGAGTGCAACGTCTTTCTATGTATTCGATGAGGCTTCGGCTGTGCCGGATAAAATCTTTGAGGTTCGAGAGGGCGGTACTACCGATGGTGAACCTATGGTCTTTGATTTTGGCAACCCGACCCGTAACTCAGGTCGCTTTTATGAAGAGTGCGCGGGTAAATTCAGGCATAGATACAAACATATCATTATCGATAGCCGCGAAGTCCTTATCACGAATAAAAAGCGTATCGCGGCGTGGTTGGAGGATTACGGGGAAGACAGTGACTTTTTCAAGGTTCGTGTTCGGGGCTTGTTCCCTTCAGCGGGTTCGTGCCAGTTCATTGCGACAGAGCTTGTTGAGCTTGCCCAGAAACGGGAACTGATTGTAGACAGGATGGCACCTCTAGTTCTAGGGGTTGACGTAGCTCGCTTCGGTAATGATGAGAGCGTTATCTACCCACGCATAGGCAATGACTGCCGCAGCTGGGCACCTACCATAGGCAAGGGGCGCTTCCAAGGCCTGAACACTGTGCAGCTGACCGGGAAGGTCATAGAGACTGTCAGGAGCTTCAGAGCGCTGGGGATAGAGTATGCAGCCTTGTTTGTAGATGGTACGGGTATTGGTGGCGGTGTAGTTGATCAGCTGGACGACTTGGGGTATAAAGTTACTGAGGTCCAGTTCGGTACTAACGCCATAGATGCTAAGACCTACCGTTATAGATCAGATGAAATTTGGGGAAACCTTAGAGACAAGCTTCCACGCCTGTGCTTGCCTGCGATGAACCAACCTTGTGGTAACGAACTCAAGGATGATTTGACACAGCGCGAGTACGGGTATACATTAAACGGGAACAAAATCCACCTAGAGAAAAAGGCAGATATGATAGCACGAGGTATAACCTCTCCCGATATTGCTGATGCACTAGCACTTACTTTCGCAAGTGAGGTTGCTCCTGTAGCGCAAAATGACTTCAATGCTCAACCCAAGCAGGCCATACATGAGTATGATCCGCTCAACTCAAACTTCTAGGAGAACGATATGTGTATAGGAGGCGGCACACCATCAGCACCACCACCACCAAAGCCTTTGCCACCATCGCCACAACCGCAAGACCCAGCCACTATCTCTAACCGGGAAACTCGGAGAGCGCAGGCTAACCTTGCAGCTGGTGGTCGTCAGAGCACAGTGCTAACAGGCGGTCTAGGCTTAACCACTCCTGCCACTGGCGCAAGGAAAACTTTGTTAGGACAATAGATGTCAGATCAATTTCGAAGAGACTACTATGAGCGGCGCAAGTCGGCGTTGAAGCTGGATCAATCTAGTTTCAATCCGCACTACAAAGACCTGTCTCTGTACATCAGTCCTCGTCGTGGTCGCTTCGAGCTGACCGATGTGAACAAAGGCCAGAAGCGCCATAAGGAAATAATCAACAGTAAGGGAACCCAAGCTCTTAATACAGCCAGTGCAGGTTTGTTCGCAGGCGTTATGTCTCCTGCGCGACCTTGGTTTGAGCTTGGGGTGCCTGACCCTGAGATGACAAAATTTGCTCCGGTCAAGGCGTGGCTGAAGCAGATCGAGATGACTATGAGAGCTATCTTCAATAGCAGCAATCTCTACACTATGGCACCTGTCATGCTGAAGGAGCTGTTGCTATTTGGGACAGGGTGTATGACCCATGTTGATGACCCTGATGACCTTGCCCGTTTCTACACGCATACGGCTGGGAGCTATTACATAGGACAGGATGACAGGTTCAGAGTGAATACTATCATTCGTGAATACACACAGACTGCTGAACAGATGGCGATTGAGTTTGGGTTGGAAAGCCTGAGCGTTGCTGTGAAGAATAACATTGATCAGGGTAACCTCGCGGCAACAACTATCGTGACGCACATCATCGAACCAAACGATGACTTCCGTGCAGGCCACTTTATGTCCAAGTTCAAAAAGTTCAAGTCTATCAAATATGAGGCAGGCAACGCAGAGAAACATGTCTTCCTCAGCGAGAAGGGTTTTGATGAGTTCCCTGCTTACGTCCCCCGTTGGGATGTCACAGGCGAGGATACACTGGGTACTGACTGCCCCGGCATGACTACGCTGGGTGATGTCAAGCAGCTACAGATACAAGAGAAGCGCAAAGCTCAGGGTATCGATAAGATGGTAAACCCTCCGCTACACGGCCCAGCTTCAGTCCGTAACGTGCCTGTGTCTTCCCTACCGGGCGGCTTGACCCTGTATGATGCCACAACTGGCAGCAACAAACTTGAAGCCCTGTACAATGTTAATCT
>JAESTE010000178.1 GCA_016763735.1 Nitrospinaceae bacterium
TTTTTGTTTCACTTCGCGATACGGCAATCGTTTTTGTTCCTTTTAATGAAGCCGCGAAAATAATAAGGATGCCGAGCCTGCCGGGTCCGATCACCACCAGCGTGTCGTCTTTTTGCATCGGTGACATCACGAACGTTTGTAGCGCTGCTGCCAGGGGCTCGGTGAGTGTTGCGATGAGTGGGTCTACGTTCGAGGGTATTTCATGCAGGGTGCCTGCGGCCACTTTCACTTCATCGGCGAAGGCTCCGCTATGGTTTATGATTCCTGTTACGGTTCGTGTTTGGCAATGCGAGGGCACGCCTTTTTTGCAGGCGGAGCATAAAGATTTTTTGCCATAAGCCAGACAGGTGTTGTTGATTTCTGCCGTTACTATTTTACCAACCCATTTCTTATCGACGCCGTCGCCCACATTTTTAACTCGTCCTGTAAATTCGTGCCCACATACATGGGGTAGGAGGACGGGGTAGTCGCCATGAAACAAGGCCAGGTCGGTGCCACAAATTCCAGCGTGTTGAACCTGTATGATTGCCTCACCGGGTCCTGCTGAAAGAAACTCTCTTTCTTTAATTTCAATTATCCCTGGAGATATCAGTTGTGTGATGCGTGGCATATCAGGCTAACTTTTGGACTTACCTTTTTGCTTGTCTCGCCAGATAATGAGCCAGTGTTGCAAAAGTTTGATGGGTTGTGTGCCGCGAAATTTGCGGCGTTTGATTTTAGGCAGTGCATCGTGTTGAAGTTTGGCAATGACAGTGGCCCCCACGGCTTCTTCGATAACGACTCCACGTTGTGCGTGTTCCAGCTTTTTAGATTCACAGATACCTCGGAATGACACCACCATCCGGCAGTCGAGAGGCCGGTCTTCATAAATCTGGCAGGCACCTTCATCACTCAGAAACGGGCACGGCTGGTTGATGACGAGACGATGCCAGTCTACTTGATCGAGATTTTTACCTGCATCGATCACTTCTTCCACTTTCTTAATAGTTCGTTGCGAATTTTCGACTATCTCGTTCAGGTCGATGCCGTTTTCCTCGGCGTTTTTCAGGATGCCGTCCCATTCCATTTGCGTGCAGGTGACCCCTGTATGGCAACAATGGTCGCAACCACGATGACATTGTAAGGGCGGAACCCCTTCATGGTAGACTTTCTCGAGATGCTTCCAGAACATTTTGAGAGGCGAGGTCTTAGCTAATTTTGCCTGATCTTTAGAAAACTCGACCAGAGTTTCATAAGTTTGTTGTATCTGGTGTTCGGGGAATTTGTGTTGTAGGAATTTGCCTAACTCATCGGTATGGGTCATACCATAGATGAACATTCCATTTTGATCGGTTTGCAGAGCCATTATGTTTTATTCTTGAAAAGTTACCCAACCCAGAAGCTTGAAGGTGTTTGTATCGCATTAAAGGAATAGACCTATTGGGCCGCGGGGCCCGTCCCGCCTTTAGATTTGGCAACGTATTTCATTTGCAGTTCATAGACCAATTGTTCGAGTAATTTGTTTTCTTCTTCGTTGAGGTTGCCTTGTGTCTTTTCTTTCAGCATGGTCAGCATGTCAATGGTCTGATGAACGGCTGGCAGGTTGGTTTCTGTCTTGCCGGTTTCCGGATCGGCGATGTCGCCTAAATGATAAAATGCAGACGAAGTCAGCGACATTATAAATGTTGAGAAATCGATCTGAAAAGGTTGCTGGTGTTGATGATCGGCTCCGGCTTCGGCAGGTGCGGAACTTTCCTGTGTATCGTGGGTCTCTGCTTCCTCTTCAGAAAGTTGCGAGGACCGGTTGTCCTTTATTACAAACCCCTCTCCCTCTGCTTTATCTTTATCACTCATAATTCACCTTCTTATAAAAAGATTTTTAAGAATCTTTCTCATCCCCCATCAGGAGTGGAACGGAAAAACCCAATACAATCATAATGAGTCCCAGCATCAGGGATAAATAACCACTTCCCTCAATAAATTCCATATACGTTTTTCCCAGAATCGGCCATTGTCGGATGATGCCAACGACAACAAAAACAGAGCCAAGTGCAAACAAAATATTTTGGGTGCATTGAATGCTTTTCGCTTCAGTATCTATTTCTTGTGACATAGAAGTGGTAAGGCGATACTACGGCCAATGGGTGTGCGATTGTAGATAAAAACTGCTGGTCGCCGAAAGGGAACAAACTTGAACAGATGTTAGCAAATGGCCCTTTTCATGTCAAAATATTAGTGTTGTTTTCCCCGTTCTGATAATATTGACTTATGATACGATTTATCTTTGTACTATTGTTGATAACCACTCTTTTATCGGGCTGTTCCAGCCGACGTCTGGCTGTTCAGGCCACCTTGCCTCTCATTTCCAGCCAAATCATTTCGATGCAGGAAGAAAGGGATGCAGACCTTGCCGAAATAGCTATTCCCGCCAGTCTGAAAATGTTGGAGGGGCTTGCAAAAGAAGACCCGGAAAACATATGGATTCTGCAAAAACTTGCAGAAGGGTTTTGCGGTTATGCGTTTAGTTTTCTTGAAGACAGTGAACCCGACCGGGCTTCTGGATTATATTTGCGCGGCAAGGACTATGCGTTCCGTGCTTTAGAGATTCAGAGCAATGGTAAGGCGTGGAGGGGACTTTCTCTGGATGAGTGGTCCAAAAGATTGGCAGAGGTAACCCCTTTGCAGCAACCGGCATTATTCTGGGCAGGGCAATGTTGGGGAAGCTGGTTGTCTTTGAATTTGGATTCAGTGGAGGCTTTCAGTGGTCTGCCTCGAATAGATAGAATGATGAACCGTGCGGTTGAGTTGGACCCGGATTTTCATTATGCGGGGCCACATTTGTTTTTGGGTGCTTATTATGGAGGGCGAAGTCGTATGTTAGGGGGTAACCCGGACAAAGCCAGAAACCATTTTGAACAAGCACTGAGAATAACGGGCGGAAAATACCTCCTCGTTTCATTTCTCTATGCCAAAACTTATGCGGTACAGAATCAGGACCAGAAACTATTCAAAACACAATTAGAAAAAGTTCTCGAAGCTTCAGATGATGTTTTGCCCGAACAGCGTTTGGCCAATCAGATTGCGAAGCGAAAAGCGGCAGTCTTACTAGGAAAAATTGATGAACTATTTTAAATCGTCTTTATTTTATTTTCACGCGCTGTTTTTTACAGCAGTTTTTGTGCTGGTTGGTTTAGATTCCAATGCCCATGCTGAAAAAAAGCACACCATCAAGTTTGCCACTTTGGCTCCCGAAGGCTCGTCGTGGATGAAGTCATTGCGTCGGTTTTCTGTGAAAATAAAAAAAGCCACCGAAGGAAATGTTTCATTTAAATTTTATCCGGGTGGAGTATCGGGTGATGAAAAAGATGTGATACGAAAAATGCGTATCGGTCAGTTGCATGGGGCGGGTTTTACCGGTGTTGGGTTGGGGGCAATTCTTCCAGAGGTGAGGGTCCTTGATCTGCCGTTTCTCTTTCAGTCAGATCAAGAAATAGAGCACGTTTATCAGGCGATGAATGATTACTTCGTCGAGCGCTTTGATAAAAAAGGTTACATTTTGTTAGGCTGGGTTCCGGTCGGGTGGATTCATTTCTTATCGCAAAAGCCCATTCAAACAGTGGCCGATCTGCGTGAATCCAAACCCTGGTTGTGGGAGGGTGACCCGTTGGTGGAGCAGGCTTATGAGGGGATGGATGTCCAGCCCATTCCACTTTCGATAACGGATGTATTACTTTCTTTGCAGACGGGTATGGTGGATACGGTGTACTCCTCAACGCAGGGCGCACTGGTTTTGCAATGGTTCACTAAAGTGAAGCATATTACACGCTTACGAATGGGCTATGCCACAGGTGGTGTTTTAATATCAAAGAAAAAGTTTAATAAACTTCCTCCCGCTTACCAGGAAGCGTTAAAAAAAATCGGCTCGGAATGTTTGAAGGAGTTAGTAGCAGTTATTCAGAAGGATAATTTAAAGGCCGAAAAAGTATTAGAAAATAATGGGGTTAAATGGGTGCCTCAACCCGGCCCTGCAGCTATAAAAATGTTTCAGCAAGCGGGCGCAACGGCCAGACAAAACTTGAGCGGAAAACTGTTTTCGCCGGAACTGTTAAACAAAGTGTTGCGGCATTTGGATGAAGTACGATGAAAAGAGAGTTATGCCGAATGCCTAAAAAAAAGTTTCAATTTTTGCGTCTTTTTTAAGTTCTTCAACGTAGCTAGCAACTTGTTTTTTCGCTTCTTCAAGAAATAGATGTTTTTGAATTCCCGGTTTCATCTCATCAAAGGGTGCTGTCTCAGAAGGTTTTGTTTCGATGAGTTGAAGCACATGGAACCCAAATCGAGTTTTTACTTTTCCTGAGATTTCTCCGGGTTTCAGCTTTCCGGCGGCTTCGTCGAAGCTGGCATCAAAGACCCCTTTGTAGATGAAATCTAAATCTCCCCCGTTTTCCCGGGATGACTCATCATCGGACTGGTTTTTTGCCAATTCCTCAAAGTCAGCCCCTTTTTTTAACTCGGCCATTATCTTGTCGATTTTTTCTTCGGCTATTCGTGCAAAATATTCTTTGTTCTTTTGCAACTCTTGAATGGTTTGGTTTCGCAACGCCTCGGGTGGAAAAAATGCTGCGAGGATATGACGTGTATGATATGCCTCGGGGCGCAAAAATTTAGGCTTGTTATTATCGTAATACTTTCTTACTTCTTCATCGGAAATATTAATCTTTCCTTTTATCTGTGCGTTGAGCAATTGACGAGCGTTGATGTCAATTTGCATTGATTTTTTTATGTCTTCCAACGTTATATTTCTGGCTTTTAATGCCTTATTGAAATCTTCTTCGGAAGAGTAGGATGAACGAAGCGATGCCAGCTCTTTCTCGATTATTTCGCTATCTATTTTCAGATTTTCTTTTTTCCCTTTCTGATTGACCAATTCGCGGACCACTTCTTTTTCAATCAAGTCTTTTGCAACACTGGTTTTTTCTTTCACAGTCAGAGGACGAGGAACTGTTCTTAAAATTTGATTCAGTCGAAACTCGATATATTTGGACTCGATTTCAACTCCGTTTACACGGGCAACCAGTTTTGGGATGTCAATGTTAAGTTTGGGTGTCGGGCGCGTTTGCGCTGTGATACTTTCGAGGAAAGTGAAGGAAACAGCTAAACTGAGAATTAATGCAGAAAAAATAATGCGAGTCTTCATGGGTCTACTTATTTGAAATGTTATTAAGTCAGAATGGCTGTGAGGATATCATTCATGAAATTAAGTTGCAATACCTCAAATTGACTGCTTAGCAAGGCTGTGGGAGAATCGAAGGTTCTATGATGTCAAAAATCTCACAATCCAGAATTAATTTAATCGCCTACGCTTGCCTGTTTGCTTCGGGTATGGCGACGTTGGTCTATGAGCTGATTTGGTTTCGTTATCTGACCCTTGTTTTTGGAGCGACCTTATATGCTTTGAGTGCCGTATTATGCGCCTTCATGCTGGGCCTTGCGGGCGGTGCCTGGGGGATGGGCAGGATACTTGCAAAAGGTAACGGATCGAGACGATTGATTCTATGGTATGGCATTTTTGAAGGATTGATAGGATTGTATGCCTTGTCTTTTCCGTTAGGATTGGAATTGTTGGAAAAAATTTATCCTCTGGTATTGCCAGCAGATGGGCAGGCCGGGCTCGCGCTCCATATCATGGAGTTCCTGTTGGGTACGCTTTTGATGCTTCCAGCTACTTTACTCATGGGAGCAACGCTTCCATTGGTCAGTTGCTGGGCTGTGGGAGATGAAAAAGGGCAGATTTTTTCCAGAATTTCTCTTTTGTATGGGTGGAATACTTTGGGCGCTGTTTTTGGCTGTCTTTTTACGCAATTTTTTGCGATTCAGCTATGGGGAGTTCAAGGGGCGATCAGGTTTGGTATGTTGCTCAATGCTTTGGTATTTTTAGTATGTTTTGTATGCGGACGTATTTTTTATCAGGTAGATCAACAGCACTCCAGCGCAAAAAGGGAAAGCAATAACTCTATAGTTGATGAAGACACTGGAAGCGTAAATCTTCTGATTTTTGTGATGTTTGCCTATTCCGGGATGGCATCTCTTTCCAGCGAAATTCTCTGGACGAGGATTCTCGTTTTTCCCATGGGAACAACGCTTTTTTCTTTTGCGCTGATTCTTGCCACCTTTTTGTCTGGTATCGCGCTTGGCAGTCTGGTTGCGAGAAGGCTACTCGGTGAGTCCAATTGGATATTAAAATTTATTCTGATTGAGATTTCGATTGGACTGGTCTGTATTGGAATCCTACCCCTGCTGGAGAACCTGACAGAGTGGACTTCGCTGGCAGATCGGTTTTTTTATAGTATAGAAAACTCTCCAGAAAAAACGCTCTTCATAAGATTTCTTTTTGCATTTGGTTTGATGTTCGTTCCTACTTTTGGTTTTGGTCTGTTGTTCCCGCTGGCTAATCATATTTATTCGTTTCGGTTGGAAGCAGTGAGCAAATCCATTGGCAATGTCTATTCCATTAACACATTGGGTGGAGTGCTGGGAACCATATTGACACCGTTCGTATTTATTCCTCTCTTTGGCATTCGTTTATCCATTTATCTGATTTATGCTGTGCTGATTTTGTTCGGAGTTTATGTGTTAGCAAAATATCGCAAGCAGAATCCAGTCTTAATATCGGCTGTGGTATTGGTTGTGCTGATAATCGGGAAAACGGTTTTTGTGCCCCAGATAGAAACAGGGAAATCAGGGGTTCATAATTTGGCCCGGTTGGAAATAAATGTACCCGAAGACAGAATAAAGCTTCTTGATTATAAGGAAGGAGAATTTTCTACGATCAGTGTGGTGGAGGATACTGAATCTGGGGCACGAACCATTTATCTGGATGGGTTCAGCACCGCTACGGTTTCCAGGTCCTTTTCCGGCAGTACTTATATGCAGGCCATGGGGTTTGTGCCCATGGTACTTCATCCAGAACCAAAAAATGTTTTGGTGATTGGATTTGGTACTGGTAATACGCTGGGCATTGCCTCCCTGTTCCCAAACGCCAATGTCCATGGTGTGGAGATCGATAAGAATGTTTTAAAATTTTCAAAATGGTTTTCCGATTGGAATCACGATGTTTTAAAGCGGCCCAATACGAAAATGTTTATCCAGGATGGGCGAGCTTTTTTGCGTTGGTCAAGAACTCGCTATGATGTCATCATCATGGAACCGATGTCGCCTTTGCAGGCAGGCGTTGTTAACCTCTACTCTAAAGAATTTTATGAACTGGCTTTGGACCATTTAGAAGAAGATGGGATTCTGGTGCAGTGGCTGCCGTTGCATCTGGTAGGGCGTGAGGATGCTCGATCCATTACCCAGACTTTCAAAAATGTGTTCCCGGAATCTTCTGTCTGGAACAGTTTTTTGACCCGCATTGTTCTTTTGGTAGGATCGCGTGAAAAGGTGAACATTGATAAAAACCTTTTCGATACCAAGTTGAAAAACTCGGAACTTAAAAAAGTTGCGGAAGAAATGAAAGTCATGTCTTTTCTGGACTTCGCGGATTTTTTTATTACTGATGCCAGCCATTTGTCTGCTTTTCTGGAAAACGCAGCGGAGATATCTGATGACCGGCCGATTCTGGAATTTTCTACGGTATCTCTTTTGCCGCCTTTAAAATGGGAAACAGATGAAGTTTTCTTAAATATGCTACGGCACCGAATAAACAACAATCCTCCTGTAACGGGAATGACCTTGCAAGAACGGGAAGTATTTGATCGTAATTTTAAATTGAGAACCGCACAAAGACTGGCGGTGTTCTCGCGCAGGTATCAGGGGCCGGGAGCAGATGCTTTTGCGAAGCGCAATTATTTTGCAGGATTGGAAGCGATGAATATTTATTTTGCTACCTATTCCAAGCCGCAAGTTCATCTGGATGAGGCCCAATGGAAAAAATGAAAGGTCTTTTCCAATTCAGCAACGGCGACAAAATTCTGATTGTTCTTTGTATTCTGTTCAACGCCGGACTTTTTTATTATTTTGGTTCAGATATGGGGCAGGGTAGTTGTGAGAGTTGAAGGCAATGCCGAAAGAGGGCTGGATGCGGTTGTAAGCTAATCCCCTCTAGCGAGGGAGGTAGCTGGCGATAAATTTTTGGGCTGGCAAAGTAGTTGTCTCGGTTGAGCGAGCCTTGCAAGTTGCACCTGCGGCAAGTAGCCATCAAAGGATGGCCCTATTTTAAAATTGTGGACTGGTCACTGAAGCATTTTTTTGCTAGCCTCTAATATTCCAAGTCCATAGAACGTAACCGAAAACCTTTTAATAAATAATATTTTGTCTCTTTTAGAATCTAAAAAACTGGATTTAATATTCAAACTGCTTATCGGGGTTGACCTGATTGCCATGCTGATTATTTTTATTCATGCCCGCATTTGGCCAGATTTTCCGTTTCCTCATTTGGGGGCTAGATTGAACAACCCATTTATGTTTTTTCTAATCCTTCTGGTTTTGAGGGGATGGGTCAATTCAGATTTTCGAGGAAAACAACTGTCTTTGATAAAAAGAGTTACCACAGAGGAACCCCTCCGCATCTACTTTTTTTCTTTCCTTTTAATGATGCAGGTTGGGCTGGAAATAATGTGGTTTAAATATCCGGGAGATTTATTCTGGAGCTTGAATGCAGAAAAAGGATATGGAACTCTTTTTACAACGGCACAGTTATTTGTTTTGGGGTTCGTCGTCCTTATTACCGCCCGTGCAGATTATGGTCATGGTGCTTCCTGGAGTAACAAACTTCCTTGGTTCCTCGTTGCTTTCGTATACTTTTTTATTGGTCTGGATGATTGCATAGGCATTCATGAAAACTTTATAAATATTGGCCGGACATTGGCTCTTGAATCTGTCGTATTTCATTTTGTTCACGAATGGCTTTGGTTTTATGCTCCGATGATTGTGGTAGTGGTTGTGTTTCTCGCAAGGTTTTTTTTGCAGCGGTTTTTCTATTCCCCAAAATTATTGGGCACGATGTTTGTTGCCCTGACATTATGGATTGGGGTTTTGGTATTAGAAGGTCTTGCAAAAAGTGTGGTCGATCCTGTGAGTTATGATTACGATCGGTTATTGATTGGCGTTGAAGAAGGATTTGAAATTCTAGGAGCAACACTTTTTATGATGGGATTCAGCAGACATTATAAAAACCTGCAAGAAAAACCCCGAACCGAACCATGACCTATTTTTAGCGCAGGCGGTTAATCACTGCGAGAACATCCTGAAATCTGGGCAGTGCCAGTCTTCCATTGTTAAAGGGGGTTATGCTATCCAGCCCCAAGCGCTCTATTTTTTTTAAGATTGCCCTGAGGACTTGGGCTTGTTTACCTTCCTGATTTTGTCTGTCTTTAACCTGTTTTAAAATCCACCCACATATTTCAAGTTGGCCTTCTTCTATCAAGTGTTCCACATAGCGCACATCGATTTCGGTTTGACCGAGTATCAATGTGATGCGTTGTCGAGTTTGAATGACACAATTTTTTTTTCCGCGCTGAAAATTTAGAGACGAAAGATCGCGATATCTCTGTTTGGTCGGAGGGAAAGCAAACCGGGTTTCAATTTTTCGGTCTGTGGGATTTTCTTTTACAATTTTTTTGGCTTTTTGCGTGACTTCCGTCGGACGAAAAGAATCCATAGCGATGACTCGATAGGCGGAGTCAAAATAGTCACCGCTTCCACCCATTACCAGAAGGGTGCTGACTCCGAAGTCTTTATATAGTTCTTCGACTCGATCCACCAATGGGGTGATGGGTTCCCGGTCGTTTGCAATCAATGCTTGCATTCTGGCATCGCGGATCATGAAATTGGTAGCGCAGGTATCTTCATCCATTAAAAGAAGTGAAGATTCTGCTTCGAGTGCTTCGACAATGTTAATGGCTTGAGATGTAGACCCGCTGGCGGATTGGGTGGAAAAATTTTCTGTAGTTGAAACCAGCGGCAAATCATCCATGAAACCGGATATGTTTATTGGTTGTGTGGGTCGACCATCCTCTGCTCTGATTTTTACTGCTGTGGGATCGGTGGCTATGAGTTCTCTTCCATCACCCGGAGCATGTGGGTAAACAGCATTTTGGATAGCGTTCAACAAGGTACTTTTGCCATGGAAGCCACCACCGACAATCAAGGTGATTCCTTTGGGTACCGGCATTCCGCTCACTTTGCCTTTGTGGGGGAGGTCTACTTCTGCCCGCAATCCATCGGGAGAAAGAAATGCGATACAATTTTTCTTCAGAGGCAAGTCGCTGATCCCTGATTCGCGTGGAAGGTGAGAGCCATCGGTAACAAATGCCACCCAACCATTTTTGCCCAGCGTGTCTCTTAAGGCGAAATAGTCTTCCAGTGTTTTTATGGAATTTTGTATTTGTTTTAAATCGAGTGAGTTTGCTGATAAGGATTCTTCCCATACAGAGGGAAGTAATTCTGAAAATAGGCGGACGCATTCTTGAGCAAGAACACTGCGCCCATTTCCCGGCAATCCAGCAAATAAGATCACGGTTATCGAATCGTTTTTAATTTTTATGCCGCTTCTTAAGATTACTTTTTGGCTCGGAGATTGAACGGAAATTTCTCCACTTCTTCCTGACCCTGTGACACGCCTCTTCAATGTTGAAATTTTTTTATGAACAGCTCTTAATAGATGATCTTCCAGTGCAAGTTTTTTAACAGAGGTATCGTAGAAGGTGGGTGGAAAACCGATTTCAGATAGTTTTGTCGATAAGGATAACCGCGAAGGGGCTGCAAATGGGTCCCCTTGTACATGTTCAAAACGCAACGTAAAAGGAGGAAACTGAAAACTTTTTTCCTGTAGTGTTTTGTAAGATATGTAGCCTTTGGCGTTTAAAGAAATCAACAGATCATGCAGATCCTTGGGAATGCTAGAAGACATCAGGAGTAATTCCCCGCAAACCCGGCGGCCGAGACACCCGTGGGCAGGTAGTTTCTGGCGATATCAATCACCTTATCTCTATAGGATAGGTGAATGGATTCCGGCATGACATTTTTCATGATAGCGGGGAGAGAAGTTTTTTGGGTTCTTGATCCATCGGAAGTCCCATCTCCAAATATAAAATGATCGATGATAACTGCTGAAGCTCCTGCAGATTTCAGTCTGCGAAAAAAAAGTTCCGCATCGTTCAAAGGGTGCAGAGGCGAAAGGCAAATCACTGTGAAAACTCCACGAGATGAAAGTTGCTCTAATGCTCGAATTCTCGAATCGACACTGCATGGAGGTGGTGGCAGGCCAGGAAGCCGATCTCGGTCTCCTTCTATCGAAATATGGACTCTTAGCTTACGACTCCGGGATAGTTCATCAATGAGATCTGCGTCCTCTAATATAGTGGAAGAGTGCGTCTGTAAAATGATTTCATCTGGAGGCGTTATTCGCATTGCCTGCAGCACTTTTCGGGTAATACGATATTTTTTTTCTGCAGGTTGCCAGGGATCAGTTGAGCTGGACATGAAAATGGAGAAAGGCATGGATTGTTTGTGAGCCCAGGACTTTTCCTTGTCTACTGTTTTAGAATATAAATCGTTGGTTTTGACATCCACAAAGCTCCCCCATTCACGGCCCCGGGTTATCCAGGTGTTGAAGCGGACGTAGCACCCCTGACCGCAGGAAGAGTTTCCGAATCCGCAGCCGCTATAAGGATTCAGAGAATGAGAACAAACACTTTTCAGGTATCCCGTGGTGCGTGTCAGAATTGATTTGTTTTGAATTGGATTTATCTGCACATTTTTTGTGGGGGAAATAGTGTCAAGGAATTTTATTCCATTGAACCGATGCCAGGTTCGTTTTGAAATCAGGAGATGGTTTTAAAAAAGCTTCGTAGCCGCCTGTGCCGTTGCTAGGTTGAAAAACCTTCCATTGCTCTGCGGGGAAATTATCAATTTCTGTAATTTGCACCCTTTTATCATCCGTTTTGGTTAGGACAAGATAACCTCTTGTTTTGCCGAAAAAAAATTGCCCGTATACAGTTACTGTTGTTCCTGATGGTCCGTCAAGACGCAGCGAATATTCACCTCTGCAAAAACGGTTTCGCATATCGCTAAGATGAGGAAGGTCTTTCGTGATGCGTAGATATGTGTTGCAAAGTCGGCCCTTTATTAGAATTTCGCCGGAGTTTTCAATATTTTTGAAAAGAATCAATTCGGTATCAGGTTCATATCCCAAACCAGGGGCAGCGAAGCCAATAACAAGTATAAAGACGGTCAGAATTGTTTTCATTTTCATAGGACGTTCCTTTTTCAGTGTTCTATTATTTTAAGGCAAAATGTTGTATTCTGCAAAGCCTGTCCGCACATTTTATTTCTCGTAATCTCAGTTAAATAATTGAATTTAAATGGGAATCTTAATATATTCTCAGGTAATGATGAAGAATTATCTCGCTAAATATTTATTGATTGGAAGCCTCGCCGCCGCCGGAATTTTTATTTTGGACGCTCTGCTGCCTTTGGGTATTGCGGGTGGCATGCTATACGTTGCTCTCGTTTTGCTCGGGATGATGGCGCGAAACCGAAAGCTGATAATCATTGCCGCCATTGTAAGTTCGGTATTGAACTTGCTGGGATATTTCTTTTCGCCGTCGGGAGGAGAATTGGTAAATGTTATCGCAAATAGAATATTGGCTTTCGTTACCATCTGGATGACGGCAGTGTTATGTCTGCTGAAAAACAAGGCCGATGAAACACTTCAGACTGCGCGTGATTTTCTCGAAACAAGTGTTGAAGAGCGAACCGCGAAGCTACGAGAAGTCAACCAACGTTTAAACAGTGAAGCGGATAGCGCGCAACTGGTTAAGGCTATTGCGATTGCTTCTAATGAAACCATGGCTATAAACGATACCCTGTATTTTTGTATAGAAAGGGTTTGTAAGTTTGCAGGCTGGCCGCTGGGCCATCTTTATTTGGCTGCAGAAAAACCTGCTTTTGGGTTGATCCCTACTGAGATATGGCATGTGGGTGACCCGGGTAAATTTGATGTGTTTCAGAAAATTACGGGAGACACGCCTATGCAAGCGGGTGTCGGGCTTCCGGGGCGTGTGCTGGCCAGTGGCGAACCGGAATGGATCATTGATGTTACAAAAGATCTCAACTTTCCTCGTGCCAGGCTGGCAGAAAATATTGGAGTTAGAGCGGGGTTTGCTTTTCCTATCTTAATCGGTCGAGAGGTGGTCGGCGTTATGGAGTTTTTTTCGACCAAAGCCGCCGAACCTGACAAAGAAATGTTGGCTATCATGTCGCAAATTGGGACTCAATTGGGGAGGGTACTGGAAAGAAAACGTGCGCTGGACCAAAGTGAAATATCCCAGGAACAATTGCGTAACCTTTACCACCGATTGCAGCAGATTCGGGAAGAGGAAAGGACACGAACTGCGAGGGAAGTGCATGACCATCTAAGCCAGCTTCTAACGACTATCAAGCTGGAACTTTCCTTGTTAGATAAGAAACTGGCTCAGTATGGTCCAGGAATTAAGGAATCTATCCAACAACTATTGGAAATGAGTGATGATGCCATTCAGTCCGTTCAAGGAATCGCGATGGATTTAAGGCCCCCGATTCTGGATGACCTCGGTCTTGCTGAAGCGATTGAGTGGCAGGTCAGGGAGTTTAAGACGCGAACAGGAATTCACTGTCAGTTTCTCGACCAAATGAATGGTTTTGAATTGGATCTCGAAAGATCAACGACTCTGTTTAGAATCTTTCAGGAAACATTGACAAATACTGTACGACATTCTCAGGCAACTCGGGTGAGCGTCAAATTACATGTCTGCAAAGAAAATATTAGCCTGGAGGTTCAGGATAATGGCTGTGGAATAACCGCTGAACAAATACAAAACTTACGGTCATTGGGTTTGCTTGGAATGCGGGAACGCGCTATGGTATGGGGAGGCTATGTTAACATTGAAGGTGATTCCAAGGGAGGCACCAGAGTAACCATCAACATTAAAAAGGACGGAAATGGTGAAAACGAAGGAGAAAATTAGAGTAATTATTGCGGATGATCATCCTCTATTCAGGAGAGGATTGAAAAATGCGTTTTCGGAAACACCAGACATCGAAGTGGTGGATGAAGCGGTAAATGGGGACGAACTGTTAAAGAAAATCCCAGGTTCCAACCTCAATGTTATCCTTATGGATGTGGCTATGCCAGGTAAGACCGGACTGGATCTTTTAAAGCAGCTGCGTGATGAGCAACCCAAACTGCCGATTCTTGTTTTGACGGTCTATCCTGAAGAACATTATGCGGTTCGGTATTTTAAGGCAGGGGCGTCCGGATTTATTACCAAGGAAAGCAGCACGGATCAGATTTATGCCGCAGTACGCAAGGTGGCAAGTGGTGGCAAGTTTGCCAGCCCGGAAATTACCGAAAAACTGGCATTTGATTTTGGTAAATCAGATCGGCCTTTGCATGAAAACCTTTCGGATCGCGAACATCAGGTCTTTATGATGCTTGCGGAAGGGGAGTCTCCCACGGACATTGGAAAAATTTTGTCCCTGAGCGTGAAAACCATTAGCACGCATCGATCCCGTATTCTGGATAAAATGCAAATGAAGAAGAATGCAGAATTAATTCATTACGCGATTTCCCATCGACTCCTGCAATAGAAAACCCACTAAACGTTACAAACATCCCTCTTTCTGCTATTCCACTAGCATGTGTAGGATAAACACCTATTGAATAGTAGGACTAAATTGTATCTTCGGTAGGATATATACTATAAAAAAA
>JAESTE010000179.1 GCA_016763735.1 Nitrospinaceae bacterium
CCAAAGATAAAATTGAGCGGTATTATGAGGGTGAGGGTGCTGGCAAGCTCCCACCTGAGCTGTACAAGCCCCAGTTTCGCAATGCTAATCCCGCTATGCTGGGTGCCTTGCAGCATATCCACGATGGTCCTATCAAGAACTTCGGGTGCTTTGGTGAAGCTGCTATTGCAGGCCTGCGAGCCATTGGCCGATCCCACTGCTTAACCTTACCGGAGGAAATCAAATGAGAAATGCAATGATGCAAAAAATCGTGGATCAGAACACATTTAATTATGTGGTGGCCCACCTTGCCAAGCAGAATGACAGGGCGGTTGCTGAAGGTAAGGGTTATTGCAGCTGTCAATACCTTGCCCCAGACGGTAAGAGCTGTGCCATGGGTTGCCTGCTTGATCACAGCAAGGTTGAAGGTATCAAGAGAATGGAGGGCGGCGGTGTAACGCACGTTACAGATATATTATATCAGCATTTTAGGGCTGGGTTTCGTGCTGTTATGCAGCCTCAGTTTCGTGATGTAAATGTCTCCCTTATGCGCGACCTTCAAGGTGTTCATGATGGCTCTATGGAAGAGGATGCGAGGCACATGGACAAGAGAGGTCACTTCGGGGATATCACCAAGAACATGCTTAGAGTGTTCGCCCATAAATATAAGCTTATAGCCCCAGCTGTGATTAAACCAGTATGGCCTTTCGAAACGTGAAAGCTGCTATAACAGAGAAGGCTTTCAACAGGGCGTTTTCAAAGCACATGTATCAGAACTATAACACTGATGATGGTGACTTTGGGAACGCCTTATTTGACGTTGATTTTCCTTACCACAAGTGGATGATTGAAGTTATTATAGAAAACGCCTATAATAGATTTGATGGTCTACATGTGTGGACATGGGTTGTGGATGACGATGTTGAATTTCTCGTCCCCGCCATGGTATCACGTGATGACTGCGATGAACTTTTAGGATGGGTTGTCACAACCAAAGAAGCCCCTAAAGGGCTGGAACAGGTAGAACTAGATGAGTGCTGAAATATTCCAATTCGAAGAGAAGATGACACAGATCACCGACACAATGCGCTGTCTCATCTCGCACGGTGACAGCCTCACCAAGGGCAAGTACTATCCGGTATTTAATTGCTGGGTTCATGATGACGGTGACTATCTCATGGAAACCCTCACTGACGGTGGACAAATTGCAGTTTGCCGTACCAAATATTTTGTGCGCGTTGACCCTTCCTACGCTACAGAGGCTTTTGATCCTCATGGTGTTAATAGCAAGATTATGAAAGAAAAGCTGGCTGGTCCGGGCTTTGGAGGAACGCACCCTAACTGGATTGCTTTTGATGAGTTCAGTAAGGATGATTTGAAAGAGTTTACTGAGAAGAACACCACAGTCATTAGCGCTGCCGATCATTGTGACGAAGATGGTAACCTTGATGAAGATGGCCTGATGAAGGCTATCGGTAAAGCTTTGGAAGAAACACTTGATGTAAAGAAAGTTGATCTTGATAAGAAAGGAGATGATGACGATGAATATAGATAGCGTTAAACTGGAACAAGCGCGGGAAGCTATGACCGAGGCTTCAGACACAATTTTGTCTGGGGTTAGCTGGGCGCATAGTAGAGTTGGCGCTGATGAGTGGCAGGCGCTTATAACGCAGCTCAGGGAGGCTAATATAGGTCTTGCGCCCCCTATGCACACCAAGAACACAATGAAGGTGCGCAGCGCTCTTAGAACTAAGATGAACGGGGTTCTATTGCGCGGTGGTGATGCTGTGTTGACTATGGAAGAAGCCGCAACTATTTTAACTTTTTTGGAGGACTGAGAATGAGGATGATTAGTGAGGAGCGAGCAGAGGTCATAACATGGTTAGTTATTGGCCTATCAGCGCTGTCATTTGCAGAGCTTGCTGTAATTTTAATGTTAATTTGAAGGGAAGAAAAATATGAGTATTTTTAAAAAGAAAGCTGCGTTGGCTATCAAGACATCAAACAAAGTTATGCACAAAATCCCCACACCGACTAGTAATATCAGCATGTGGGAT
Organism: Nitrospinaceae bacterium; assembly: GCA_016763735.1. GTDB lineage: Bacteria > Nitrospinota > Nitrospinia > Nitrospinales > VA-1 > UBA8687. Next base: position 2,037 of record JAESTE010000179.1, read on the forward strand.
TATCTGTTTGACAACGAGTATCTGCGCATTCCAAAGGGGCCAACTAAAAACAAGTATGTCCCTCACCAAGGCAAGCAGGAAATGAAACGGCGGCTAACACAAAGGTATGAAAGAGAAATGAAGTGGGGGAGTGCAATATAATGGATAAGAAGCAAGTTGATCGGGTCAACAAAGACATAGAGCAGGCTCGGAAAGCTGCTCACGCGCTGTTAAATTCGTTTCACTGGAATGACAGTAAAGAGGGGGGAAACTATTGGTTTGAGGTACACCAGAGGTTAGACCAGATCGGGAAGGATGGGATAATCAAATAGCTAATTCTGAGTAGCGCTGGTAGACAACTGAGATGGTATCACTGATAGATTAAGGTAGTGGTATACGGACACCTGAAAACCAGTGTTATTCGGAATACCTCCAGCGGCCTTTGCTTCGGAACCAACACCGGGCAAGGGCCGTTTCATTGTCTTCTCTCAGCCTCTTCAACCAAGTCTTGCCCAGCTGCTGAGAGGCGATACCAATTCTAGGATCAGTAGCTACAGCCTCAGCTAGGGCGTTGTTAGAATATTCTTTGAGCTTGTTACTCCTCAAGAAGTCCAGCGCTGCCTCCTCAATTATATCCAAAGACACATCTTTACCTTTATCCGTGACGATGATTTTCTTTGCTGGTTTCTCGTCCTTCTTGGGCATCATAGCCACGAGAGATTTTATCGGTGGGTCCAAGGAGAGCTTAACCTCAGTCAACTTAACAAATCTAGGTTTCTCCCACTCTGGAGCATCCTTCTGTTTACCCATGGTTAGGGATACAAGCTCCTCCTTACCGGGGCGCTCTACATTGATCAGGGTATCTGCATCACCTTCGAACACTCCAGACCCTCTATACGAGGTCTTGTCGTCCTTCTTGGTGTGATGCAGGCAGAGGACAGCGCCACCTAAGCTATACTGGATAGCCTGCACCATGGCGGTGAAGGCGCTTGCATGTTCCTGAGCGTTCTCGTTGGCACCTTGCATGGCCCTGCCTACGGTGTCTATCACAGTGAGGGCGTATCCCTTGGGGGAGGCCTGCAATGCACACTCTATGAAAGCATCCAAGTCCTCGGTTATATTTGGTACAGGGTCCATGAGCCTGAAGTTGTTCACCTCCTGCCCAAAGAAATGTGTTTTCTCCCAAGCTCGTATCCGTGAGGTAAAGTTTGACCGTCCTTCGCCAGCTGCGAATAGTACAGGCCCACTCTCCATTACGTCAGGCCAACGTGTCGTTTTATCGAAGCCGCAACCAGTAGCAATACTCATAGCAATATCGATGGCAAGGAAGGTCTTGAATGTACCGGGTGCACCTACCATTAGCACATGACCTTCACTGGGGATGAAGTCTTTTATGAGCCAACTAGGGGGAGCAATCCCTTTCATGCCTTGGCGGTCAACCGCACGAAAGCGCCCAGCTGTCCATTCATGACCTTCCTCACCAACTTTCTTCACCACAGGCTTAAACATGGCTGCTGATTTAGCCGCCTTGTATCCCGGCGTAACATTACCGGGTGGTGAAGTATTGTACTGATAACCGTTCTCAATTTTGGTTTCTAAATGCTCTGCCTCGTCAGCTCCCCATGGTGGGACGCAGCGAGGGTTCCAATGATCCCAGATTAGATCAAAGGCTAGTTCTTTAGATATACCGAATGATTTCATGTGGGCTGCGGTGGCATACGCCATGTTGTCCCCGCCTTGCCCTTCGATGGCTATTTTGGCGCTTGTTTTAAGCCACTCAATAGCGAGTGCAACATTGTCTTGTAGATCGGGTTCAATAATCCACTCATCCCGGTCTTTGTGCTTGTCTCGCCCAGTGTTACAGAGCCTGACCATTTCATCTGTGCGAAAATGGGGCTTGCCTTCCCCTGTCCACTTGTAAGAACCATCGGCAGTTTTGGAAGGAAATAATAATACGTAAGAGTTAAATGATCGAACGTCAACGTGCGGAGCAAGCTTTGAAGCTGATGGGGAAATAATCTCTTTTTCACCAATGCTGTAGAATAAGTGTCTGCCTCCCCTCGGAGTAGACGCCTCAAGGTTTGTATCCGGTAATCCTCCAACATTTTTCTTTAACTCCTCTATATCATGGCCGGGGTCTAGGTCAATCACCATCATTCCAGCGCCTGCCACATCTAATGCGATATTAGCACGAGGCCACTCGTCCCACCATTCTTCTATAGTGTCGAGATTAGTCGTAGCTTCAAGCACGCCATGTTTAACATAAGGTGTCTTGTCTGCACGACATGGAAAGATAGGCCAGCCTTGCTCGGCATAGTCTAGCGCTGCCTCTTTCAACTTGTTCATGAAAACTTCCCCAGAAATTTTGAATGTCAACCGTAGAAATATTGTATCACAATCGAGGGTAGATGTCAACTGAGGTAGCTGGTTACCACCCGTGGTATCACGTGATGCCAAATATACATAGGGGTTGACAGCGGGGCATTTTAGGACTAATGTATAAGGACGTTGATAAATCACTACCGGGAAGAAATCATATGGCGAAACTTATTTATATAGCAGGCATGGTCTTGCTCTCACTCGTGCTTGGGTTAGCGATCATCAGTAGCTCTGAAGCAACTGAAACTGAAGCACTCACACCACCAGCTGCTAAAGCTCCTGCGTTCCAGTTCATCCCACGTGG
>JAESTE010000015.1 GCA_016763735.1 Nitrospinaceae bacterium
AAAAACTGTTTTTTACTATCCTGATTCTCGTGACATGCATTTTATCGGCCAATGTTTCCGCCAGTACCATGCATCATATGGATGATTCCGACTGCATGGTACAAACCACATGCAACGGTTGCTTCATTTCAGCCGTTGCCTATTCTTCTGACTCAAAATTCTCCTATTCAAATTTTTCTTCCGTTTCGGTGGCATCCACCTCTTTTCAAACGGCTCAAATAGCACCTCCCCTCCCTCCTCCAAAAATTTAATTTTTCTCCTCAAAACAAATAAACTTCTTCAACCCCACACTTGAGTTGCGTCTAATCGTGTCTTTTTCAGGCTTTCGAGATTAGTCCGTCTGCTCTGAGTGATCGTGGTGTTGTCCATTAATATTTTTGTAAAAATTCCTTTATTAAAGGAGAGGTCGCAATGAAAAAAATAATCAGTGTTCTAATTTTGTCGGTATTTATTGGAGGTATGCTTTTTACTTCAGTCGGATGCGAAAGCCCTGCTTACACGAAAAGATCAGGTAGTAAAAGCGGTGATGGACACGGACATTCACATTAATTTTTGAAAGTTCCATAGATTTTTTTAATTAATTATTTTGTTGCAAATAGATCGAGGGTCTCTTGTTGGCGGTCATGGTTGTCCGTTTTTTGGCCAATCATTCCGCCAGCACCACGAAACTATTTAATCAAGCTTTCAATAACCAAATCAGGTGAAAAAATGAATATCATAGAGTTGATTCCAAACCTGCACCCGATCTTTGTGCATTTCACGGTGGGCTTACTTTCAACATCCGCAGGCCTTTTCGTAGTTGGGTACGTTGCAAAAGAAAAAAAATGGGCTGAAAATTTTCTTACTGTTGCTCGTTGGAATCTTTGGCTAGGGGCTGCAATCACCATTATTACCGTAGGAACAGGGCTTTATGAATATTACACAGTACAGCACGATGAGCCTTCCCATTCAGCGATGACGGATCACCGCAATTGGGCCTTGGCCACAGCCGGGTTTTTCTGGATTCTGACTCTTTGGTCAGTCCGGAACTATAGATGGAAACACCCACTGAAAAAATCCTTTATTACCTCCATTATCGTAGCTTCGATGTTGCTCATGCTTACCGGCTGGAAAGGCGGTGAATTGGTCTACCAGTATGGGCTTGGAGTAAAGTCTCTACCGCAGATTTCAGCAGAAGATCAAGGTCATTCGCATGATTCCAGTGCGAGTGGAGACAACCATGGTCACTAGCTCTTTTAAAAAGATATGCCACAGCCAACAATAGTCACGCAAGCTGTAATATTAGCCGCTGGTAGAGGTGTAAGGTTAAGTAATGTGGTAAGAAAAATTCCAAAAGGAAGGATCACCTGAGAAGTTCATATTAAGTTCTGAAAGCTAATTAAAATAAACGGTCTTTTTTTATAGGCCCTCGTCCTATTTTGTTAATCATCAACATTGTTTTTTTAATAATCAAAGGATTGTGAGAAATGAAGAAAATAACATTTAAATTCATCGTTTTTTTTGCTTTGAGTTGGATATTTATAGCATCCAGTTCCGCTGGCATTGTCGAATATGACCTCAATGTTACCCAAAAGACCTTGAATATCACTGGCAAAAATGTGAAAGCAATGGCTTTAAATAATTCCATCCCCGGACCTACACTACGCTTTCGTGAAGGGGATGTTGCTCGAATCCGCTTCAAAAACAGTATGGATGTCCCTACTTCCGTCCATTGGCATGGGCTTCTTCTACCCAACCGTCAGGATGGTGTCCCCTATGTAACCAATCCACCCATTGAGCCGGGAGAAACAAAGCAATTTGAGTTTCCTATTATACAATCGGGTACCTATTGGTTCCACTCCCACACTGGCTTGCAAGAACAGCGTGGGGTTTACGGATCAATAGTTATTACTCCCAAAGAAGGAGAACGTGTTTCGTCAGATCAGGACAAAGTAATTGTTTTGTCAGATTGGACGGACGAAAACCCGAATGAAATTTTGCGTACTTTAAAAAGCGGCAATGATTATTACAGTTTAAAGAAAGGCACCCTGCAAAGCCTGTTGGGAGCGGCAAAGAGAGGTGCCCTCCTGGATGTAGTTAAACGCAGTCTAATACGCATGCCGGTGATGGATGTTTCAGACATTCCTTACGATGCATTTCTGGCAAACGGGAAAGTGGAAACGACAGTCCCCGCCAAGTCCGGAGAAAAAGTGCGCCTGCGCTTTATCAATGCCTCTACCGCAACTTATTTTTATCTGCAATTTGCAGGAGGCCCGGTTCAAATCGTTGCCGCCGATGGTAAAGACGTTCAGCCGGTAAACGTGGACCGTTTTCTTATGGCTCTTGCTGAAACTTATGACCTCATCGTAACGGTTCCTAAAAATGGTTCCTATGAACTTCGAGCGACTGCTCAGGATGGTTCCGGACACACATCAATATTTATTGGCAGTGGAGAACGCATATTGGCTCCCAATGTACCCAGGCCTAACCTTTACAAAATGAAAATGTCCATGAATTCGGGTAACAAAAAAATGAAGATGCCCTTGGATAAGATCAGAGATAAGTCGATGGAAATGAATTCCATGAGCACGGGTAAAGAACGTCCATTAGCCCCCTACAAAAAACTCCGCTCTGTTATCCAATCTACCTTGCCTAAGAAAAACCCCACGCGCGAAGTTGTCCTCACTCTTACAGGAGACATGGAACGTTATATTTGGTCTATAGATGGGGAAACACTCGCGGCTGACAATATGATAAAAATTCGCCACGGCGAGAACGTGCGGTTTGTGCTCATCAATAATACGATGATGCATCACCCAATGCACCTGCATGGTCATTTCTTTCGCGTGATCAACGGGCAGGGGGAATACTCCCCTCTCAAGCACACGGTGGATGTCCCTCCTTTAGCTACACAGATCATCGAGTTTGAGGCGAATGAATATAATGACTGGTTCTTTCACTGTCATATCCTCTACCACGCAAAATCCGGGATGGCCCGGGTGGTCAGTTATGTAGATAAAGAACTCGATGCGGATCTTAAAAAAATCCGCCATAAACTTTATAAGGACTTTTGGTACCCCACCATCATTGGAACAGCGCAGTCTCACATGACAGATGGTATGGCGATTATCAGCAACTCCAGAAACATTTTCAGCACAACCTGGCAGGTGGGTTGGCAACAAGTGGACAAAACCGATTACGATGTAGAACTGGCCTATGACCGTTACTTCAACCGTTTTTTCAATTTGTTTGCCGGGGTGAACCTGACCAATGATTATGAACGCGGTATGTTTGGAATACGATACCTTCTACCCTTCAACATTGGCAGCGATTTGAGAGTAGATAGCGAGGGAGAATTTCGCATAACCCTTGCACAAGGATTACGGGTAACCGATCGTTTTCGAATTTTTGGTAATGTCGAATATGACACCGAAACCAAAGAGGAGTGGTTGATGGGCGGAAAATATACCCTATCAAGATACATTGCCCTGACAGGTCAGTATCATTCAGATTTTGGTGCTGGAGCAGGACTGGAGTTTCGATACTAAACCCAGTAGTTAACTACGATTGGTTTCAACAGTAGCAGTACTAATTGGAGATCCCTTGGGAAAAAGAAACTCTTGACCTTCGACCATGGTCCCGGGTGTACCATCCATGCAAACAGGTATTGGGGGAATAATGGATAAATTTACCATTAGCAGGTTAGCCGAGTTCTGTAACGTTAAAAATGACACTATTCGATACTACGAAAGATATGGCTTAATCCAGCCAATAGGGCGTACCAATGCAGGTTACAGACTTTATGACAAAAAGAGCATTAGAAAACTGAAATTCATTAAAAATGCGCAGTCATTGG
>JAESTE010000180.1 GCA_016763735.1 Nitrospinaceae bacterium
AACCCTAGAAAAAACATTACGATCCCCACCCAGAATCCGTTATTTTCGTGAAAGAAAATTTTGTCGACCTCGTTGTATTGATGCAATATAAAAATAAAGAAGCGCCCTGCCCACAACCCTGTCACCGCCGCTCCCAATGCCGCCAGAACAAGAGTAAAACTTGAGAACGGCATATTCGATACCATTGCGTAAACACCGTAGTAGCTGGACAGACCCAACCCTACCCCAACATTGCGGTCCAGCTTTTCGAGCCACAGTCCGGCAATGGAGCCTATGAGCCAGGAAGTCGTGATGACCATGTAAGTCAGGTAGGCGGAGGATATATTCATCTGCAAAAGGATCAGATAGCAGAATTGTAATGTAGAGAAATACAATCCAGTAAGAAAAGCATAGACAGGATATTTAGTCATTGTTGAAATACCCCTCTGTTAAATCTCTTATTTTACGACACGGGTCACGATCGACATCGAAATAACGATCTGTAAAGCGATCCAACCCACGACACAGCACCAGATCAAGATTATCCAGTGCTAACGGAACAGCCTCTGACAAATAAGGCAGAATGTCGACTATTATTTCCAATCCTTCTTCATATTCCTGCGTTGCCTGCCGCATGTCTGCTCCGTTAAAAGGCAGTTGTCGGGAAGCAAACCCAAAACTGCGGTCAGCCTGGTCGCTGTTGATGACCATGACATCATCGAACACTTCAGACAAGGCAGCGACCACACGAGCGGGAGTGCGGTTATTATGCTGCAACGGTCCGCTCAGTTGTACCGCAATGACTCCCTTTGTGGTCAGTCGCGATTTTGCAAGCTGATAAAATTCTTTAGTGTGAAGAATCGCCTCCTGAATCGTGAGAGGGGATGGAATGTCCATGATGATCAAGTCAAACATATCGTCTGTGGTTTTCAGGAAGTGTTTGCCATCGTCAACGATCAGGTTCCAACGGTCGAGCCCTTTGAGTTCCTCTGTCGGAGTAAAAAACTTTTGCCCCGCCAACAAAACACCTGCATCGAGTTCCACCGATTGCACGAACTTTGAATGCAGATAAACTTTCGGCACTGAAGAGAGAGTGCCATTGCCGATTATCAGAGTCTTTTCTGGCTTGATGAGTCGGGCCGGAGTTTCAGCGATGTAATAATTCAAAGCTTCCAGATCAGAAGCATTGAGGTTGAGCAGTCCATCCAGATAAAGATAGAGTTCTCCATCTCCGTCTTTGATGACTTCGACTTTTTGATACGCAGAATTAATCGTTAAAAGAGTTTCGGCTTCATCGAAATGGTGCTTGTATTCATAAAGCAGGGCGGTGGTTCGACGATCTACCTGTTCCAGGAAGTTGCTGCTGACAATTGCCAGCAACACAAAAGCCGCGGTCCATGTTTTTTTCTGCAACGCCAGATGAATTATGACCGCAAGCAAAGCCCAATAAATGGGGAGAATAAAGTCGACACCTTTATTCCAGCTCATGCCGACAACGGCAAACCCTGCCGCAAAGCCGATCAACTCCATGGAATACAGAACTTTCATTTTTTGTATGGCGGATTCTTTGTCAGAGGATTTTCCATGGACCAGCCGAGGTAGAAACACCGCAAAGATGGAACTGAAAATCAGGGCGTAGACAAACATCAAAACCACATACAGATATCCATGAAGGTTTAACCGCGCAATTTCTGCCGCGAGCATTCGGTAAGAGAAAGGAAATGTCAGATGGAGAAATGCGATGGCAAGAAACGAATTGTGAAAAAATTTCTCAGAAAATTTCAACGATAGGAAATAACCGATGGACAGTCCCAGAAAAAACGCGGCAGTCACGAGGATGATAACAACCTCTTCGCCATAAAGAATGGTTACGAAATCGCGGATCATCACAAACTGCGAAATGCTCAGGCACGCCCCCACCAGAAACAGGAGAAGGGGTTCTCTTAGAATAGAGGTACGGTTCACAGATTCAGCCGACTCAGGTTTAAGGCCATGAATATCCCATGGAAGGAATCAAACAAGGGGATTCTATCAGGAAGAAGAAAATGCTGGAAGAGTATTTAAAGAGAAACTCGCTCAGGCAGGCAGTTGGCACATATCCTGATTTTGCGGAATTGATTTGTTACTACCATTTTGGGAACCGTTTTTCCCATTTCGCTGGCTATAACGAAAAACTTTGCCTTCATAATTGGTGATGATCACTTCCTCTTCAGTATGCTCGATGACACTATCAGGTAGTAACCTGACTTTACCGCCGCCGCCTGGAGCATCGATCACAAAATAAGGTACAGCCATGCCCGATGTATGACCCATGAGGTCTTTCATAATGTCGAGACCTTTTTGCACCGAGGTGCGCAAATGGTCTGTTCCTTCTGTCATATCTGCCTGGTAGATGTAATAAGGCTTGATACGGTTCTTCAATAATTTGTGCATCAACTCCTTCATCGTCGCAGAGTCATCGTTGACGCCTTTTAGCAATACGGTTTGACTGCCTAAAGGAATCCCAATATCAGCAAGCATGGCGCAGGCTTTCTCAACTTCAGGAGTTAATTCGCTAGGATGATTAAAATGCATATTGAAGTACAACGGATGATATTTTTTCAAAATAGAACACAGGTTTTCAGTGATCCTTGCGGGCAGAGTACCAGGAACGCGAGTGCCGATGCGGATGATCTCCAGATGTGGAGTGGCTCGCAACTCGCCGAGAATACGATCAAGTTCTTTATCGGGAACAAGAAGTGGGTCTCCGCCTGACATGATCACATCCCGAATTTCTGGATGATTACGAATATACTCAATTCCCTGTCTCAATGTTTCTCGGGTCACTATTCCAGGGAACCCAATTTTTCGTTTGCGGGTACAGAAACGACAAACAATAGGGCATTGGTTGTTGATCATCAATAAAACACGGTCCGGGTAGCGGTGAACCAGTTCGGGTACAGGCATATCGCCTTCTTCGTTAAGAGGGTCGGATACTAGATCCTCTTGAACAAAATCATCTAATTCTTCAAGTGTGGGAACCACCTGTTTCCATAAAGGATCGTTAGGGCTTTTTATTTGTTCCAGGAAATAGGAATTGATTCGAATAGGATAGTTTTCGCCAACCTCTTCCAGTTTTTTCCTATATTCATCTGATTCGGGAATAAAAGGAAGGTCTTTAACCTTGACCACACTCTGGCTGAGCTGTTTTTGCCATAATTCCATGAGTTGCCTTTAGTCTGTGGAAATCAAGAGTTAACAGGATAGGTTTTTTTTAGATAGTCGATGATTTCGTACTCGTCTGCCAAAATTGTATCACCATCAACCAAAACGGGAACGGTGGTTTGCCCAGATACATCATAAACCTCTTTGCGCTCGGGGTGCGACCAGGGAACATCTATTTTTTCATATTCAATACCCATTTGCGCCATTGCGTCTCTTACCATAGAGCAATAACCACAGCCATCTATATTATATAACTTCATTTAAACTTACCCTAACCCTTATAAATTTTTCGTTGCACAAGGGGCCATTATGGCATCTACCATGCCGTGAATTTTCTTTTTATCCTGAGGGCAAAGAGTCGCCAGAACTCCACCCAGTTGGGCTGATTTGCCGGATACAAAATAATAGGGTGTCAACCTCACCCGGCATAACATCGTTTCAATTTGACCTGTGGATGGGTTTAAATACCGGCCCTCCACCTTTTTCCCTTTATAAAAACTTTTGTAAAATCGAAGGTTGGTCGGGAAACTGCGCCAAACCTTTCGTCAAGACCTGTTGCCAGACCTCACTCGAAACATCGTGCCCAACAACCACTCCCCGACTGCCCCAAGACTCTGGCGAAAACCCGGAAGGCTTGACTACCATCTCTCTCTCTTTTTGCGTCATGGGATATAATTCTTCCCACTCCCTTACCGGCACTCCCTTAATTGCCAAATCTGGAATAACAGCATACGGTGGCAAGGGTCGGGAATCCAGTATCCAGGTTTCCGGGATTAGATGTGATAGAGCGGTAAAAGTTTCGGAACCCAACGCTTTTTCCCAGTCTGCTTTTAACGCAGGGTGCGAAAACGGGGCAAAACTGAGTTTTTCTTCCAGCCAGGGTTTATAAGGCGGTGTGGTAACCACGCGTCCCTTTTTCGCGGCATACAACAGCAATTCTGACTTTGGGATATTTTTAAGGTCGAATAACTCGAAGAAGCGGTACAGAACATCGACGCGCAGCCATTTCTCCTCGTGCATCAAAAAAAGACCTTCTTCTCTGAAACTCAAATCTTTGGGGTGAACCACATAAACCCCTTTTTCCTTTAACAGCGACCCGAGGTACTGCATCTCACTCAGATAATCTTTCGCTTCATCAGAAACCACAATAGCTACATTCGGGGAAGGTTCCTTGGAGACCGATTCCACCATCTGGTGAAAAAGGGAAGGAATGCCCGCGCCTGTCATTTCCCATGCAGGATCTTCGTAAAGCGACATGAGGGATGAAGTCAGCCCAAATCCTCCAGGAACCGAGTCCAATTCTGTTACTGCAAACCCGTTTTCAGTGGGTATAACATCAGGTCTTATGATGCCTGGCAATGCCTGGCGCATTCTTTTCATACGCCCGAAATCTATAAGCTCCTGAGGTTTTCCTGCATCGAGATATTCGGCTAACCAAGGGTGAAAATTGCCTTTGGCGCTATCTAAATAGAAACGGTTTAAAACAGAATAAAACTGCAGAAGCTTTGGCCCAAGCTCATGGAAAAAAGTGGTTTCTTCCTGAGAAAGGAAATAAGGTTCCGGAGAGATTCTCCAAGTGTTTCCAGCATCGGAAGAAGAATCAGAAAACAATCCGGCCTGCACCAGGGAGGCCTTTATATCGAGACAGGTTTTTTCAGGTTGGGCAATCATGAAGGTTCAGACTAAAAAATAAAACAGCAATTGTCAAATTTTCAACTTTTGGTTAAACAGGATGATGCTAGATGATACAATATTATTTTTAACTTAAACCGTAGAATATAGCACTATGACAGACCCTCTTCAGACTGGAATGACAATACCTGTTTTCCCACTTCCTACAACCGTTTTTTATCCAGGAACACCTTTGCCCCTGCATATCTTCGAGCCGCGTTACCGGCAGATGACCGCCGATGCACTGGAAGGAAAACGCCAAATAGGGATGGTTCTTTTAAAACCGGACTATGAAGAAGAATATTTTAACAAACCGCAAATATATTCTGTGGGCTGTGTGGGAAATATTGAAAAAGAAATCAAACACCCCGATGGTAAATATAATTTCACCCTGGTCGGACTTCGACGGTTCCGCATCATAAACGAAAAAGAGGGTAAAGCCTATCGTCAAGCCGAAATCGAATTGCTGGAAGAAAAAAATGAGCAGGATATTATTGAAGATCGACCTAACAAATGCCGGGAAAAACTCATCGAAAATTTTCGTGAGTTTTTAGATTTCATTCCAGAAGGCAATCCACAAAAAAACGAACCCGACTGGAACCTCGGCACGAAACTCAGTGAATTCATCGATCGGTTCGCTTACCAACTCGACCTTTCTCTCGACCAAAAACAAAATTTTCTTGAAGAGCAAGATGTTTTAAAGCGCGCCGAATTCCTGCACTCCTTCCTGAAAATGAAAATCGACCTGATCCACCTCTCCAAAAATCGATCCACCCACGACCCTCGCCTAAACTAACGGCGAGCCGCCGCTGGTGATAGGGGCAACAGCCCCTTCTTCCCCTGGAAGCGGATAGCTCAAGATATCTCAATATCTTTTATTTTATGTTTCTCAGGGAAGGATAATACTCAGACAAGTAACACCGCCATTGGCTTTTTCGAATTCGCTCATTTCCAATTCAACAGTCTCAAAGCCATATTGACGTATTTTTTCGCGAATCGTTGGGAACCCGGCAGGCATGACAACTCGGTTGCCCAACGCCAGACAATTTGCAGCGTAGGAATCTTTTTCTTCCACTTCAATCCACTGAAAATTTTTAAACGCACTGTTCTCTACTCTTTCAGGGTCAATGAGCAAAACATTATTCCCCAGATAGCTAACAGCGCTTTTAAGGTGCAGCCCTTTAACGACAGGCACAGAAACAATTTTCTTGCCGATTTTTTGGGATAAAGATTGAACGGCTCTTTCATTACTGCGCTTAGAAAGACCGATATAGATAGCTTGGGGAGTATTAAGAATATCTCCACCATCCATATGGGGTTCGAGATTTACAACTTTCAAATGGTCTTTAAGCGCTTGGGCGACAGATTCAACTTCATTTCGGCGGGTCTCTTCTTTCGCGGAACACAGGAAAGCAGTCTCGTCAAAAATAAAAGCGGTATCTTCAACGAAAGTGGAATCGGGAAG
>JAESTE010000181.1 GCA_016763735.1 Nitrospinaceae bacterium
GATCACCGTGTGGAAAGCAACATGAAAGACGACTTACACTTCCCTCAATGGAGGGACGTTTTATCCCATTCGGAAGTATCGAAGATCAGGCAGGAATCATTTAGCATCACTTTGAGATGGTATCTGAGTTTTTGTAAGCGGTCTAATATACGGGTCAATGTATATTCGGCCCGAGAATTTATTCACTGAGCCGACAAGGAGAAAAATACTGCAGCACACCTGTTGTTTTGAGTCGTGAAGAAATCAAACAGCTGTTTTCGGTTCCCGAAGGAACCTTCCAGTTGATGATGCAGGTAATGTAGGGCGCGGGATTGGGGCTGCGGGAATTGCTCCAATTACGAATCCAGGATGTGGAAACCGACTGGGGAAATCTCATGGTGAGAGCCGGCAAGGGCAACAAGGATTGCATGGCTCCATTGCCCAATGTTTTGAAAGACTCCCTGAAGAAACAAATGTTGCGGATTCGGCCGTTGCATGAGAAAGATCGCCATGAAGAAGTTCCCGGAGTCGAACTTCCGATTCCTGTTCAAAACAAGATCCCCAATGCGGGCGTTCGTTGGGAATAGTTTTGATTATGGCCTGCCAAAGGGGCTTTCCACTGATCCTCGCAGTGGAATCTAACGTCGCCACCATGTAGTTGATGGTGTATTTCAACGGCATGTTCGCCAATCTGCTCAACTGGCAAATATTGGTAAGCGTGTGACAATTCATGTGCTTCGTCACAGTTTTGGGACTCATCTACTGGAGGATGGCGCAGACTTAGGCACAGTCCAGGAATTGTTGGGACATTCTCAAGTGGAAACAACCCAGATCTCCACTTATGTCATGCAACGTCCGGGGGCAGGGTTACCCAGTCCGTTGGACGCTGATTTTTTCAAGAGTCCAACGTAAGAACTCGTCCTCGTCGGTAATGAAGAAGTTCGGAAAACCCAAAGGATCCTTATTCCTGCATAGGATTGTCTTTGATCCGGGGGGGCAATCGGATAACTTGAACTCCTTATGTTCAACCCTGATGAAAATCGATTGGAATAATTAGAAAGGATTAATATGAAATTCAGGTTTCTCTCTTTGATAATTCTGTTCATGTGTTCAGCATGTTTTACCTGCCTTGGAGCACAGAAGCCTTCCGGACCCTATCAAACTCGCAATGTAATCCTGGTGACTACGGATGGTTTGCGGATTCAGGAAATGTTCTCAGGTATGGACCCAATCTTACTGGATGATAAGGAACATTCCGGAATTGAAGATTCCGACCGAATCAGGGAAAAATTCTGGCGTGAATCACCGGAGGAACGACGTCGGGCACTGCTGCCTTTTTTCTGGAAGGAACTGGCTCCTCGGGGAGTGGTTTTCGGAAATCAGAAACTGGGAAGCAAGACGACATTGGCCAATCCATTCGGATTTTCTTATCCGGGATATGCCGAGTTACTCACCGGACAGGTTCAACCTACCATCACCAGTAATGACCCGGTTCCCAGTCCCCGCGAAACGGTGCTGGAGTTTGTCAGGCGCAAACTTAACTTGGAACTTCATGGTGCGGCTGCTTTCTGTTCCTGGTGGAATTTCAATGCGATCACCCAAAGCAAAGCCGGATCGATATTCTGCAATGCCGGCTATGAAGCGATGCCAGAATCGTATTTGACGCCCGGAATGAAATCATTGAATGCCCTACAGTTCACCATGCGGACTCCCTGGGATTCGGTTCGACATGACGCGGTGACCACGGGACTGGCATTAGAGTTCATGGAAAAATTTCAACCTCGTTTCCTTTACCTCTCTATCGGCGAAACCGACGATTGGGCTCATGAACGGCGCTATGATCGAATTCTCGATTCAGCCCATTTTTTTGATGAAACCCTTCGACTTCTTTGGTCGAAGATCCAATCCATGGAGACGTACCGCGATCGCACAACTTTGATCATCACCACGGATCATGGACGGGGCATACTTCCCGAAGACTGGATATCTCATGGAAAAAAATATCCCGGATCCGAAGATATCTGGATCGCGGTGATCGGACCGGATACTCCTGCGAGGGGAGAAATCAGTAAGGGGCCCCATTACCATTTATCCAATATTGCTCCTACGATCGTTCAGCTATTTGGACTAAAGCGCACTGAATTCAACCCGGAATCGGGAACGGTGATGAAGGCTGCACTTAAGCGATGAAACAAAATTCAATACGGCTGATTACCGATTCAGGATTCTCCCGGAAACAATGATACAGGCTTTCCTGGAAAGACTGGGATCCTCTGGATTGCGATCGTTGCGAAATCTGGGCCAGTTCGGATTGTTTTTTGTCACGACGGTCCATTGCAGCCTGACTCCTCCGATAAAATTCCAACGAATTCTCAAGCAGATCTGGTTTATTGGGTGGAATTCGCTGTTGGTCATCTGCCTGACGGGGCTGTTTACAGGAATGGTCCTGGCGCTCCAAGGTTATGCCAGCCTGAAACGAGTTGGTTCCGAAGCTTTTCTAGGCCCTCTTGTCACCTTGTCCCTGGTTCGTGAATTAGGACCTGTGCTGTGCTCATTAATGGTTGCCGGAAGAGCCGGTTCCGCCATCACCGCCGAAATTGGCATCATGAGAGTTCAAGAACAGATCGATGCGTTGGAGCTGATGGGATTAAACCCGTTTCGATATCTGGTTGTGCCTAATCTGCTGGCGTCCATCCTGTCCCTACCTGTTCTGGGCATGATTTTTAATATTGTCGGTATCTTCGGTGGCTACCTGATCGGCGTCCGCCTGCTGGGCTTAAACGAAGGAACCTATTTCAATGAAATCAGGAATTACCTGGAATGGAACGATATTCTAGGAGGGATTTATAAATTGGTCAGCTTCGGGATTCTGATTGCCTGGATAAGCTGTTTCAAAGGATTCCATGCCTCACGAGGCGCGGAAGGGGTCAGTGCGGCTACCACAAGCGCCGTAGTGACAACATCGGTGGCGATTCTGGTCTGGGATTACTTTGTCACTTCTGTTGTTTTTTAGAATTCAATCAGACATGATACGAGTCGAGAATCTGTGTAAATCACTTCATGGGAAAACCGTCTTAAACGACATTTCCTTTGAAGTTGCCTCGAATGAGTTCATTGCCATCATCGGCATGAGCGGAAGCGGTAAAAGTGTCCTTTTGAAGCATTTGGCGGGCTTGATGCAGGCCGACTCAGGCACTATCCGGTTCGAAGGAAAGAAGTTGAATGACATGACCACTCGGGAATTGGAAACCCTCCGGAGTCGGATGGGTTTTGTCTTCCAGAATGGGGCGCTTTTTGACTCAATGACTGTTTTCGACAATGTGGCGTTTCCTCTGAAGGAAAGGGGCGGGATCGGTCGAACGGAGATTCTGGAGAGGGTTCAGGGGGTTCTTGATCAGGTCGGATTGTCAGACATGGGCCATAAATATCCTTCCGAAATCAGCGGCGGCATGGCCAAGCGAACCGCCCTGGCCAGAGCATTGATCTGCGAGCCCGATTACCTTCTATTCGATGAACCGACCACTGGACTGGATCCGATTATCCGAAAATCCATGTTGAAACTTTTCAAAACGACCCAAGCTCGATTGAAATCCACTGGGATCATTGTTTCGCATGATATTCCGGAGGTATTCGATATCGTGCACAAAGTTGCCCTGTTGTATCAGGGGTCTTTTCTGGTTTTTGACAAACCTGAAGCACTCTTAAAGTCCAAAGACCCCATTGTCCGACAATTTATTCGAGGTGACATCGACGGTCCTATTCGATACAACTGAAGGACAATGAAACCGCGATATTTGGAACTTTATGCAGGACTCTTCTTCCTTCTTGGAATCGACTCCCTGGTTTGGATCAGTATGAATCTGGCCCGACAGCAGTTCTTCGGAAGTAACGGTTATCAGGTCAATGCAATATTCAGTAATTGCAGCGGACTGACATCGGGGGCAGCGGTAGCGATTGCCGGCGTCGAAGTGGGGCGCGTGAAGAGCATTTCCCTTGATGAGTATGAGGCCAATGTCACCATGATCATTGATGAAGGCGTGGAATTGCAGGAGGATGTCATCGCCTCCATCAAGACCAAGGGCCTGATCGGTGAAAAATTCATTGAAATTTCCCCGGGAGGTGCCGAGGAGATTATTTCAGACGGGGGCATTATTCGGGACACCGAACCTTCCATGGACATAGAAGGATTGATTTCCAAATTCGTCCATGGTTCATTGTAAATATATTTTGATGCCATGACGCGTTTAATTTCAATAGTGGTTCTGCTGGCTTTGAGTGGACTTGCGGCAACAACCGGAGCTCCAACCGCCCAGATTCGTGTAACCACAGATAAACTCTTGTCAGTCCTCAGGGACGAAGCACTGGCCAAGGTAGAGAAGCAGGAAGTCAGACGAGACAAGATGACTGAAATCATCAGCGATCATTTCGACTGGAAGCTGATTTCTCGTGGTTGTCTGGGAAGGCATTGGAAAAAACTCTCTGAAAAAGAACGGCAATCATTCGAAACTAAGTTCAAAAGCCTGCTGCAACGGACTTATCTCACTCAACTGGAGACCTATTTCACAGATCTGGAGTCCATAAACTATCGAAGTGAGCGAATTCAGGGAAACTATGCCTCTGTCAAAACTGTGTTCTTCACTAAGAAAAAGACACAACACCCAGTAGAATATCGTCTCAAGTTGACGGATGGCAATCGATGGAGGATTTACGACGGATTGATCGAGGGTATCAGCATGGTGAAGAATTATCGGGTTCAATTTCACGAAATCCTTGCCCGGAACTCCTTTGATTATCTACTGGAACAGCTTGAAAAAAAGAATATCGGGCTCAATCCTTAGTCCGTTGATGAATCTAAATCATTTCCGCCGAGTTTCATTGCTCGTTAGTGTCATTTTTTTGGTTTTCTGTGGGTGTCGGA
>JAESTE010000182.1 GCA_016763735.1 Nitrospinaceae bacterium
ACCATCTCCAAAATCCCAGGACCAGCTAGTTGGCGTGTTGATGGAGGCATCCGTAAAAGTATATCCTCCAGTGCCATTATCCGTGTAGGTAAAGCTTGCCTGTGGAATTGCCGGAACGTTCGTCCAGGTGAACACGTCGGGATTATCCAGACTGTCAAAAGTTAGCTCGGCAATCGCTAGTTTTCCCTCTTTGGCAAGCCAGGCGTAGGTTGTGCTTGTGTCATAAAATGTTCCCAGGTATTGCCAGGTTGGCGGCGGAAAGGGCGGAAAATTCGCCAATGTCCAAATGGAGTCAATACCGTGTTCAACACGTTTTACGCGAAGAGAATTGTAATCTCCTACGAGCGTTTTCGTTGTTCCCCATCCATCACAGGTATCGTATACGGTGCCATTGTGTACAATCCTGATCGAATCGAGAAGTGCGTTAAACGTAGATCCATCTGCTGTTACATCAAATCTATAGGTATCTATGTAGTTATCTCCATAATCTGTGGAATATTCGTTTAACGTCAGATCTGGATTAAAAGGGGCTTTTAATATTTCACCAGTCAGCAATAAGTCACCCGCCGCTCCTGTGGTAATATTAAAATTCGCATCGATGTTGAAATAGACATAACTAAGATTATCATTTGTCATTGCCAGGTTTGACGTTGGGAAATCGGCAGCATAAGGTGTTGATGCTGGCGCCATAACCGTGGTGGATAATGGATTGTGAATGGTGCCCACATTCAATAACCAGGTTTGGTTTGCCCCAGCGGAACCTTCATTGATAGTTGGTAAGGTATCTTGCTGGCGAGAAATTGTTTCACCGATTACTGCAAAATCTGTTGATACAATGCTTATTTGTCCCATCAATGTGAGGGAAAATAGTAGTGGTAAGAACGCGAGTAATTTTTTCATTTTTGAAGGTGGATTAGGGATTGGTAGATGTGTGCGCAAAGATAAGAAATTAACTTTTTCGTACCTTTATAAATAACTCAAACTCAATAGCTATGAAAACCAAAATTAGAGCCCTACTCATTGTGATTTGTTCGTTTATAGGTACATATGACGTCCAAAGTCAGATTACCGTGACCCAAGCAGATTATGCGAGTATAGGAGATACGGTGACAATGGCGATCGATTCTTTGCCGGTCGGTATTTTAGTTTTGGGAACTGGTGTACAGAACTGGGACTTCACAAGTATGCAAATTCACGAGTTGGATTCCGTATTCTTTGTGGATCCGGCTTCCACTCCTTCAGGGGCTACTTTTCCAACGGCGGATGTGGCGATTGATGGCGCTACCGTAACGTATCAAACCTTAGATGCCACAGCCTTAATCAATATTAGACGAGTTGGGGAGGACCCATTTGGAGCAGGCCTTACTCTATCCGCGACTTTCAATCCTACACAGATTGTTCTCACGCTTCCATCCACTGATGGAACATCATTCATTGACACATCGAGATTCAGTCAAAAAATGGATACACAACCATTAGGACTACCAGTTCCGAATATTGATTCCGTTTGGATGATACACACATCATACGTGACAAGCTTGTTCGACGCGTATGGTAACGTGACGACAAATGCGGGAACATACGCTACAGTTCGACAACTCTATACGGAACAAATAATTGATAGCATTTTTGCCTATTGCAGTGACCCTGCAGGGTGTAACGCGTTTATTGTTACGTTACCTTTTGGATGGAGTTTTGTCCCATCGATCCTAACTCAGTTCATCTTTGGAGGTGACAACCCGGAATTGGACACCACATACACGTATAAGTGGTGGGCAAACGGCGAAGATGTTCCTGTAGTTGAAATTGAAACGAATATTCCAGCCGGAGTAGTCGTATCAGCTAAATATAAATTAGGCAATAATGTCATAGCTATGGCTGATGGCTCAACTGATGCATTGTGTAACAACACCTGTGATGGTACAGCTTCAGTGATGGGATTGGGAGGAACTGGTACATACATGTATGTATGGGATGATCCAATGACACAGACAACCGCCACTGCTACTGGTTTATGTGCTGGAACGTATAATGCGTTTATAGTTGATGGTGTGGATACTTCCGGATTTGTGTCCATAACAGTAGGTGAGCCAACACAATTGAACGTAATTATTACAACAACGGATGACGACGGTACATCAAATGGAACAGCAATGTCGCTTGTGAGCGGGGGTACATCACCTTATTTATATTCTTGGAATACTGCACCGCTTCAAAGCACCGCCAACGCCGTCAATTTGGCGGGTGGAACTTACATCTTAACTGTGACCGATGCCAATGGCTGCATATACGTTGATACAGCGGAGGTTAACCTTGTGCCAGGATGTAATGTGAGTTCCTCCTTCATTTCATCAGCCAACATAATCTGCGCTGGCGGAACCATTAATTTCACCAATACCAGTACTGGGGGACTAACCTATGATTGGTCAGAAAATGGGATTGTATTTGCCACTTCCACTAATGCAATTCGAACTTTTAACACAGCCGGTAGCTATGTAATACAATTATTGGTGGACAGCTTTGGGTGTAGTGACTTTTCCCAGATTACCATAACAGTGAATGCCCTTCCCACAGCAACGATAACTCCTAGTGGTGCAACAACCTTTTGTCTAGGCGGCAGCGTAGCGTTAGTTGGGAGTAGTGCCGTAAGTTATTTGTGGTCAAATTCTGCAATTACTCAATCCATATCTGTTAGTGCAAGCGGAACACACTCAGTAGTGGTTACGGATATAAATGGCTGCACAGCGACATCGAGTTCTGTGACTGTAATTGTAAATGCATTGCCTTCAATTCTATCAGTAACCTCCACGGATGCAAGCTCTTGTGGCACGAGTGATGGAACCATTAACATTTCCGCTAATGGCGGAACAGCTCCCCTACAGTACTCAATCAATGGTGGAACCAGTTTCGTGAGTTCCAGCAGCTTTTCAAGTTTGGCAGCAGGTAACTACGATATCGCCATAACAGACGCCAATGGCTGCGTTGTGATGGGAAATACTGAAACTGTTTCTGCACCTGGTGCGCCCACCGCAACTGCAGGAAGCGATGCAACTATATGTGCTGGATCTACTTATTCATTATCCGGAACAATTGGTGGCACAGCTTTAACCGCTTCATGGTCTTCCTCAGGTAGTGGTAATTTTGACAACGCCTCCTTGTTAATGGCTACGTACACTCCTTCTGCTGCGGATACTGTAGCTGGTAGTGTAACCTTAACCATTACTTCTGATGATCCAGATGGGCCCGGTGGTCCCTGTCAAGCAGCAACAGACGCAATGATATTGACGATTAATACCCCAGCATCGGCTAATGCCGGAGTAGATGACAATATTTGCGAGGGAGATAGTTACACACTTTCAAACGCAACAGTTGGTGGTGCAACGAGCCTCACATGGTCAAGCTCCGGAAGTGGATCTTTTGATAATGTAAATATGCTCGGAGCTACCTATACGCCATCAGCGGCTGATATTACTTCAGGCACGGTTACTATAACGCTCCTTACCAACGATCCTACGGGGCCTTGTACAGCTGCAACAGATGATTTGACATTAACGATTATTCAAGATGCTATAACTAGTGCGGGATTAGATGGTAATGTTTGTGATGGCGATAGTTATACATTAATGGGAACTATGGGTGGGGGAGCAACCTCTGTTACATGGTCCAGTTCAGGAACTGGATCATTCGCCGATGCTACACTGTTAGCAGCGGTTTACTCACCTTCTGTCGCGGATGTAACGGGAGGAACTGTTACACTCACCATAACTACAGATGATCCGGTTGGGTCATGTATTGCTGCTTCAGACCAAATGGTTTTATCCATTAATCCAAAGCCAGCGGTGCCTACAATTTCACCTTTTGGAAGCTCCTTGTCGTGCGTTCAAACAGCGACAAGCTATCAGTGGTTCTTTAATGGTGACACAATTCAAAGTGCAACAAATCAAGTGTATGTAGCGTCTCAAACCGGCGTTTACCAGGTTGCTGTGGTTGATAATAACGGTTGTTGGGAAGTGTCTGCGAATCTAGGATACACTGGAGTATCCAATTTGGACGCTGGGTTTAGAATTGACGTATACCCCAACCCCAGTTCAGGCTTGCTCTTTTTTGATGTCAAGGGCGTTGGCAGTGATGCGCTCGTCATCAGAATAGAAAATATTCTAGGACAGTCTGTATATAAGAAGGTACTGGGTAAAAAAGGCAACCAAGTTGGAACCAGCCTGGATGTCAGCTTTTTGCCTACGG
>JAESTE010000183.1 GCA_016763735.1 Nitrospinaceae bacterium
GTTTTCTATTGCCGAAAAACAGGGGCTTGATATTGTGACCATATGTTCCACTTGTCAGGGAACGTTGAAAAAAACCGAAGCGCATCTGAACGAAAGCAAAGAGTACAAAGAAAAAGTAAACGACATTCTCGAAGATGGCGGTCATCAATACAACGGTACAACAAGAATCAAGCACTTCGCCAACATCCTCGCAACGGAAGAAGGCATGGCAAGGTTGAAGTCCCGAATCAAACGTCCTTTGACAGGATTAAAAGTTGCGGCATTTTATGGCTGTTATGTTTTGCGTCCTTCTGAAAACTCTGACTTCGAGAACCCAGACAACCCCACAGGTATGGAAGATATTTTTGCAGCGTTAGGCGCAACTCCGGTTTATTACCCGAGTCGCGTTAAATGTTGTGGCTTCCCAATCGTGATGATGAACAAAGATGCATCACTCGGTATGTCCGGTAACGCTTTGGTGGATGCAATAGATAACGGTGCCGATGTTGTGGCAACGGGATGTCCGCTTTGTCATCTGAGCCTCGATTCTTATCAGCCGGAAATAGAGTTGTTGCAAAAGAAAAACCAATCCATTCCGATCCTGCATCTCCCGCAGTTGGTCGCTTTGGCATTGGGCTACACCCCCACCCAATTGGGTATGGATAGCCACATCGTCTCCACCCTCAAAATAAATCAAATCCTTTCTGGTTCCGCATCTAGTTCCCACTAACCGGCAACTCGCTGGAGCGATATAGATTTTTTCTTTTCTACATCGGGGTAATTACGTTTAGCCTTCCGAATGCAGCGAACTTCCGCAGACAATTTTTGTTTTTTGTTGCTATGTGTTCAATAACTGATTGTCGTGATGGGGTTTGTTCTCTCTATAGCAAAAGGCGCATATGTTCGTGTTGGAGACACTCGTACAGATGCTGAATTGGGAAATATTCTTGGTATAGATAAAATTCATTTCCTTAAAGAGAAAACCTCGGCAATTATTAGGCATGTAGACGAAGATATTGAATCATTAAAGTTGGCGCATGATGAACTGCAAAAAATCTATGAAAGTTCTTTATCCAAAGAAAAAATTTGTGGAAATCAAATTTTCCGATGCAGATATTAATAGGGAAAGTATCGGATAGGATCATTTTTTTTAATATTAAGGCTTTGTAGTACCCTGCTATTAAAAGATCATTGCTAATTTAAAATCCAACCCTCCCCTTGCCCCTCCCTATGAAGGGAGGGGAGTATTAAATTATGGCAAAGATATTTAACAAGAACACCGAAAGGGCGAAGAGGAAATCCTTGCGCAAGAAAATGCCGCCAGCTGAAATGGCTTTATGGCAGGTTTTGCGCAACAGACAAGCCAACGGGCACAAGTTTAGAAGGCAGTACAGTGTTGACCGATACATTTTGGATTTTTATTGTCCCTCTGCAAAACTTGCAATTGAAATCGATGGGGATTCCCATTTCACCGAATCGGCTGTTCAAGCCGATAGGGTTCGCCAAAAGGCTATCGAAGAATTAGGGATAAGGTTTCTACGTTTTACCAATCAGGAAGTTTATGAAAGCCTAGATGATGTTTTTGATAAAATATTAAAACATTTATCTCCCCTCCCTTCATAGGGAGGGGTTGGGGGAGGGTTGGATTTTTCTTTGCCTCTCTTGTACGAAAAGACTTAAAGCGTTGAAATCGCTGGGTGGAAAATTCCTTCAAAAAACAAATTGTTGTTTTATTAGTCGGTCTTGCCGTGTTTGTTGCAATTCTGCTCATGCCGCTACCTGAAGGCATGGGTGAAAGCGGGCAACGCATGCTCGCCGTGGTTGCATTGATGGCTATATGGTGGGTCGGTGAGGGTACCTCGCTTGCAGTCACCGCTTTGTTGCCATTGGTATTATTTCCACTGCTCGGTATCATGCCGAGCAAACAGGTTGCTTCAAACTACGCCAATCATCTTATTTTTTTATTCCTTGGCGGATTCATGATCGCCCTCGCCATGGAGAGATGGAATTTTCATAAACGCCTGGCGTTATGGATCATCAACGCTATGGGGACGGACCCTAAACGTATCGTTTTAGGATTCATGATTGCCACTGCATTTTTGTCGATGTGGATTTCCAACACCGCTTCAACGATGATGATGCTTCCGGTTGCAATGGCGGTAGTAAGGCAAATCGCTTTAGACGCTTCCTTAAATGGTGAGCGAAATTCTGAGTCGCAAAAGAAAATTGAAAACGGATTGGGGCTCGTCCTCGTGTTGGGTCTTGCTTATTCTGCCAGCATTGGCGGCGTTGGTACTCCCATTGGAACGCCGCCGAATATTGTTTTTGCGGGGTTTTACAAAAACCTTTTTCCCGACAACCCTGAAATCAGTTTTTTTAAGTGGATGACATTGGCTCTCCCCATCGTCTTGGTTTTTATTCCTATAACTTGGTTGTACTTGTGCCGGTTTGTTTCACCTTTTCCAATAAATCAGATTGAAGGCGGAGAAAGTGGAATCATTCAGAAAGAAATCGATGCCTTGGGTTTGATGAGCAGGGCAGAAAAAATAGTTGCTACGGTTTTTTGCATGACTGCCGCATTATGGATTTTCAGGCGGCCCATTATGATTGGAGATTTCGTTATCCCCGGTTGGTCGAACCTGTTTGCAAACCCTAAATACTTGCACGACTCTACCGTGGCGATGGCAATGGGAATTCTTTTACTGGTTCTTCCTGTTAATGGTAGCAAGGGGCTGAGTGTGAACGGTAAGATCGAAAAATTTGCTTTGGACTGGAAAACCGTGCAATCGAAAACTCCCTGGGGGATATTGATTCTTTTTGGCGGCGGTTTTGCGCTGGCGGCGGGGTTTGGTGTGAGTGGACTTGATATATGGATCGGTTCGAAACTCACAGGGGTTTCCGACTGGCCGTTGTGGTTGACGGTACTTATTATTTGCCTTGGGGTAACTTTTTTGACAGAGCTGACTTCGAACACAGCAACGACAACGATGATCCTCCCGATACTCGGTATGGCGGCAGTAGCGGCAACGATTCACCCGCTACTTTTTATGGTGCCGGCAACATTGGCCGCTTCGTTTGCTTTTATGTTACCGGTGGCAACTCCACCGAACGCCATTGTGTTTGGCAGTGGCTGGGTGAGCATCCCACAAATGTCCAAGGCAGGGTTGATCCTCAACTTGATTGGGGCGGGTATTGTTACTACGGCGGTTTTATTTCTGCTGACCGCACTCTTTATTGTAAATTAAAATGTCTTCCCCCTGAATCAAACAATAGAATACGTTTTGTTTGATGGGATTGAGGGGGTTGCTTTTTATTGTGAAGTTTTCCTCCAAGCTCCGTTTATTTGGAACCCCCTAAGTCCCCCATTATCTAGGGGGATGTTACTTCTTCCACCTTAGAACAGGCTGGCGTGCGGCGCGGGCTTCATCAGGACGAGATACTTTCGGCAGGCGTGGCGCGTCGTGAAAGCTGTCGGGGTCGTCATGGCCTTTTTTGGCGATGGACTTCATCGATTCGATAAACATATCGAGTGTTTCTTTCGATTCGCTTTCCGTTGGCTCGATCATCAATGCGCCTTTTACGATCAGAGGAAAATAAACCGTTGGCGGGTGAAACCCATGGTCGATGAGTTCCTTTGCAAAGTCCATCGTGGTGATGCCCTGGCCCTTATCGTTGAACACGCATTCGTGCAGGCTGGCTCCTTTAAATGGTAGATGGAATGTGTCTTTTAGTTTTGCACGGATGTAGTTTGCGTTTAATACGGCTGATTGCGCGGCTTCAAGAATCCCTTCGGGTCCGAGTGTGCGGATGTAGAGATAAGCTCTCAGTAACATTCCGAAGTTGCCGTTGAACACTTTTAATTTGCCGACACTTTTGGGTCGATCATAATTTAAAAAATAGTTGTGCCCTTTTTTCTCTACGACGGGTTTCGGCAGGTAAGGTTCGAGAATATTTTTGATGCAAACGGGGCCTGCACCGGGTCCGCCTCCACCATGCGGAGTCGAAAACGTTTTATGCAGGTTGATGTGCAAAACGTCTATCCCCATTTCTCCCATTTTAACGATTCCCATAACTGCGTTTAAGTTCGCGCCATCGCAGTAAACCAGTCCGCCTTTGCTGTGTACGATTTCGGTTATTCTTAAAATATCTTTTTCAAACATTCCCAGAGTATTAGGGTTGGTCAGCATGATGGCAGCGGTCTCTTCGTCCATGATGGCTTCCAGCTTGTCTGTATCGATCAGGCCTTCGGAGTTAGAAGGTATTTGCACAGATTTATAACCGCAAAGGGTTGCGCTGGCAGGGTTGGTGCCGTGGGCGGAATCGGGCAGTAACACTTTTTTTCGCGGATTCCCTTTTGATAAAAGACAGTTTCGAGTCGCAGTTTCATATCAATTCGGAACGGTTCCGCACCCAAGTCAA
>JAESTE010000184.1 GCA_016763735.1 Nitrospinaceae bacterium
CATCGGCTTCACCCAGACGGCGCAGGGGAATTTCCTGTTTCGCGCGCTCTGCGGCCTCTGGATTATCCAAACACGCATCTCACTGCCTGCTCGCTGCCTACTTCCCCATCTCTGAAGAAGGCAAAGCGAGAATGAAAGCCATGCAAAATTCCCGCGACGGATTTGAAATTGCCGAAGAAGATTTAAAAATAAGAGGCCCGGGTGATTTCATGGGAACCCGTCAGTCAGGGTTACCTGTCCTGAAAATCGCAAACCTGATCCGAGACATCAAAATTCTCGATGTGGCTAGAAAAGAAGCTTTCGCGTTGATAGATCGCGACCCCAATCTCGAAGACCCGGCGAACCAACCTCTAAAAAACACCGTCCACCGGCTACTTGGCAAACACTTGCCTTTAATGGAAATTATCTAACCCCACTACCGTGGGGAGGGGGATAGGCCCATTCCCGAAAAGCTATAAAAATCGTTGGGCTTTTTACAATGAGTATACTAATATTTTTTTTCTGAAAATGGCAAGGACTGGACAACGTAAAAGGCGCAACAATATTTTCAGCCTTACGGGAATAGACCTGTTACCAGGGGCGGTTCGCCGCTATCCCCTCCCACGGGAGTGGGCTATTCGAGGACCAGGTGTTGTAGCTTGGGGAAGGTGTTGCATTCCTTCAATTGCTTTTTACCTTCTTCTCCAAGACCACTGTCAAACACTTCCAGATATTCAAGGCCAGCCAGTGTGCTACTTTCTGCCAGGGCTTTGGCACCTTCATCACCTATCTGATTTTTTGCCAGATCCAGGGTTTTCAAATTAACGAGGTTAGTAGAAGAAGCAATTGCCTTAGCTCCCTCAGCCCCAACCCTGTTTTTCCAGAAATTGATAAAACTCAAATAGGAAAAGTTTGCAGAGTTGGCGATAGCTACAGCCCCAGCATCACCCACATCGTTCCGCTCCAAATGCAACTCTTTCAGGTTGGTTATAATGGAGGAGTTCGCAAGAGATTGAATGCCTTTATCGGTAATTTCGTTTCTTTCAAGATTTAGCAACTCAAGATCAATCAAGTCCGGGCATTTAGCCAGAAAGTCGAGTCCTTCATCACCAATATATTTTATACGCAGATCAAGTACGGTTCCATTCTTGGCCAAGTGTTTTTTAACCAGCACATCGATCGGGTCATCATTAAATGGATTGTTCATTTCTATTAAGTCCTTTTTTTCTTTTTGGATTTCGCTTCGTCCCGGTTTTCCATTAAATCAAATCGGTCACGAAGGGATTTATTTTCCTTGATCAGATCATCGAGATCAGACCGTATCAATACCATCTCTTTAGGTTTTTTTGCTGACTCAAAAAGTTCAC
This sequence comes from Nitrospinaceae bacterium, assembly GCA_016763735.1. GTDB lineage: Bacteria > Nitrospinota > Nitrospinia > Nitrospinales > VA-1 > UBA8687. The sequence continues at coordinate 1,347 of JAESTE010000184.1, forward strand.
GAATGGTGTCATCAGCTCGTCTTTTTAATCGCCCATCGGTTTCTCGTGCGGCCAGCTTTCTTAAAACAGGTATCGCCGTCAAATCTTCAAGCATACCCATAGACTGAATCGCCGCCAGTTTACCGCGAAATGTTGCCGCAGGGGTACCTCTAGTTTCTGCTGCAATCTTTTTAAATATTTCAATCGCCTCCGGCTTCAAATGTTCGAACCGGTTTGCCAATTTCGCCAGCCCCTGAATAGCAGCAGACCGGCTGCCCTGAGGCGCACCATATTCCGCACCCTGTATAATTGTTTGCCATGCACTCTCATCTTCAAGATTCGCTAAAGCCCTGAATATTGCTGCTCGGCCCATATCATTGTGCGAAGGTCGGTCGAGAAACCGCTCCAAAAATTTTCGACAGTCCTTGGCCTTGATTCTTCCTAACGCTGCGAGTGAGACCGCTTCGACACGATAAGATGGGTCACCTTCAGCAATCTTTTTCAAGCAACGCGCTACTTTTTCATCACCAGCGAAAGTGGCCAAGGCCTGAATAATGCCCCATCGAATTTTTGCATGACTATGATAATTCAATGCCTTGATCAGAACATCGCGGGCAGCATCTCCATTAATTTTTCCCAAAGCTAGCGCTATTCGGTGAGCCACTCCCCAGTCTGTTTCACTTTTCAAACACTGACCGAGAATCTTAACATTTGCAGTCTTTGTTGCCAATGACTGCGCCGCTTCAATTCGACCTATCGGATCGCTGTCTCTTTTTAACTGCTCATGCAACATGGATTGTGAAATATCCAGCTTCACCTTCTTAACCGGGCATTCGTAATCAGGATCAAGCCTGAAGTAAAGCGGTTTGCGATTCAACTTGAAACAGAACTCTTCTTCTTTGCTCTTGATTTCGATGGAGAACTTTTCTGATCCGCGCGAAAAATAGAATTCCAGTTTCAGCGGTAATTTAAAGAGGAGTTCATCGCCTTTCTTTTCTGCTTTTTGAACCTGCTTGATCGTTACTTCGGCTATTTCTTTGTTCCAGGAATAACTCAATTCCAGACTCGGGTAGCCCCCGCGATAGATCCACTGGCTCATCCATTCATCGAAATTCTTTCCACTCACCTCCTGCAAACACCGGCTAAGATCAATGGTTTCGACCAAGCCTTTTTCATGGCGCTTTAAAAATAATTTCAACGCCTGACGAAACTTGTCCTCACCTATAAGGTTTTTCAAATAATGCAAACGAACAGCACCGCCAGGATAAAGATGAGCATCAAATAAATCTATTGGCTCCTTATAAATATGAGTGACTATCGGTCGTCGATAACGATTATCTTCACTGAAATAGGTTTCCGCGTCTTCTAGTAGCTGATAACGAAATTCTTCTTCGCCTTTCGACTCTCGAGTATAAAGAGCATCGAAATAGGTGGCGAAAGATTCGTGCAACCATGCATGAGACCAATCTTTCGCCGTAACAATATCTCCAAACCACATATGCGCCGCCTCGTGAGCGACGAGCCCATTCGAGTCCATATCCAGGCGAGCACGGTCATCGTGTAAAGTGAGATCAGTTTGCGTGGTGACAGTAAAGTTTTCCATTCCTCCAAAAACAAATTCGGGAACGGCAATTTGCGTGTAATGCTTATAAGGATATGCATAGCCGGTGTATTTGGAAAAAAACTGCATGATTTTCCCGGTATCCTTAAACGAATTTCGGCCTTCTTTTTCTCTGCCCTTTTGCACATACCATTTAATATCGATATCGCCGACCTTGCTTTTATGCTCCACAAATTCGCCCGCAACTATGGAAAGTAAATAGGTGGAATAAGGAATTTCAAGTTTGTAGTGATAAAAACTTTTTGAAGCTGAACTTGTTTTTTTCAAGAGACGACCATTTGACAGACCAAACATTCCTTTAGGAAGATGAAGCTTTACCTCTGTTGTCTGCTTGAAATTGGGCTGATCGAAACAAGGAAAATAGTATTTGGAGTCTTCGTCTTGTCCTTGTGTCCAAACGGTTTTGAATCGGTTGGGATATTCCTTATCGGGTTTAGTGAAATAGATTCCAGCAGCTGGCTTGGAAACAGAGTGCCTTAGTTTTACTTTAATAGCCGTTCCCGCTTTTAACGGTTTAGGAAGAAAAACAATTACCTTCTCTCCTGTATTTTCAAAGGAAACCCGCTTGCCTCTTACTTGTACCTGGTCGATTTCCAGGTTCGCCGCATCCATTGTAATTTCCTGAACACCATTTGCATTCACTAGCAACTCGTAGGTCGTGCTGCCCCACACCTTCTCTTCTTCCCAGTCAAAATTAAGTTCCAGTAACAGGTGTTTTGGAAGAATCGGTGTATCAGGCGCAAAATGGGCTTTAGCTCCCTTTTGGGCAAAAGTCGTTCGATCCAGGACTCCCCAGTGATCAGACTCCCCATTAAAAAAATGACATTTGCAATAGCGTGTTGTTCTCATCAATACACTCAGCCCTTTTATGAAAAGAAAAAGTCATTCTATAAGCCTGCCCGAGGAATGGCAAGGTCTATGGGAAAGGTAATTTGGCTTTTTACCCCCTTAAATTTTTATGAGACAATAGCCCGGTTATGGAAAATACATCATCAAATTTTGATCCGCAGGTTCTTGCCCGTATTTCGGCACTGAAAATCACGGCGACGAACCTGGTCGATGGGATACTTACAGGCCAACATCGAAGCCGCCATAAAGGGGCAAGCGTAGAGTTTGCCGAATATAAAGATTATTCCCCCGGCGATGAAATCAGACATATCGACTGGAAGGTGGCGGGAAAGACAGACAAATACCATGTCAAACAGTTTGAGCAATCCACCAATCTTTAATGCACGATTCTTCTCGATTCCAGCGGGTCGATGGCCTATCAATCTCCCTTCGAGAATGGAGAATCAAAAATCGACTACGCCTGTAATCTGGTTGCCGCGTTATCCTATTTATTTTTGAAGCAATTCGATGCGGTCGGGCTGACTTTGTTCAACGATGCGGTCGTTCAACATATACCGCCTCGATCCAAAGCTTCGCATTTGCAGCATATCCTGCATGGGCTTTCAACTGTTTCCGCAAAAGGGGTGGCCCAGGTTGAAAATGTTCTCTCCGGGATTGCCGAGCGGCTACAAGGACGCGGAATGTTGATCCTCGTTTCAGATTTTCTCACCCGCGACCAGGATATTCACAAGAGTTTAAAACTACTCCGGTCCAGAAGGTTGGAAGTCATCCTTTTTCACGTTCTACATCCAGATGAATTGAATTTACCTTTTGATGGCGACACGGTTTTCGAATCACTCGAAGACGACCCAACGGTGGGACTCGACCCAATAGATATTCGCGAGGAGTATCAAAAGGCCATACAGAAACAAATCGATCAGTTGGAAAAATTCAGCAACGGACTGGGTATCGATTATGTGTTTATGGACACCTCTATCCCCTTACAACAGGCATTGAGCTATTACCTGCTGAAACGAAAAAGTCTAATAAAAATATGAGCCTCAATTTTTCCTCACCCTTTTTTCTATTTGGATTAATGGGAATGTCCATACCCATTCTCATCCATTTATTAACACGCCGACAACAAAAGCACGTGCGTTTTTCTGCCGTCTATTTGCTTTCCCAGTCACAAAAGCGATCTATAAAAAAATCCAATCCCAACCGTCTTCTATTACTCCTTCTTCGTTGTATGGGTATTGCCCTGCTCAGCCTGGCACTGGCCGGTCCATTTTTTTCTTTTGGCGACTCAGAAGCTTTTCGCAGTAACGCCCCATCCTCTTATGTTTTCATTGTCGATGACTCCTTCAGTATGAGAAGCCGCATAAAAGAAAAAACTCTTTTTGAATCTGCAATCCGGTTCTTATCGAATCTTCTAACCAATATTCCTGAAGGAAGCGAATTCAGCCTGGTATTGGCCTCGCATCCGGCACGCACCGATCAGGATTGGATTGGACAAAAAAACAGCTTTGAAAAGCTAATCCATGGTCTGCAACCTTCTTATCAAACGACAGACATAGGACATGCCATTGAAAAAGCAACCCATCTACTATCCACGGCAAGCAATAAGAAAAAGAGCCTTATTCTATTAACCGATCTGAATGAAAATGGATGGGACAAAGAAGTTTTTTCGGAAGTTTCAAGCTTGCTTAATACCCCCTTGCAGATTTTCGATTTTTCCACATTAGCTATGAAAAAAAATCAAGTGTCTGTAGAAAGCGTCGAAACCCGTCAGGAGTTTTTAGCACGCAGCCGCATTTTAAAAATAAAGACAAAAATAAAGAACCATTCGCAAAGCAACCAACGGCTACCTGCTTCTCTGATTTTCGATAAAAAAATAGAAAAAGAAACTCTCATCGATATCCCGGCCGGGCAAACCATCACCAAAGAGTTTTCCATTCCCTTGCGTAGCGGAGATTCCATTCGAGG
>JAESTE010000185.1 GCA_016763735.1 Nitrospinaceae bacterium
ATTGAGGTACGCGAGGCAGGCTATTTCTGTTGAAAAGTTGCAATAGGTATGGGAAGTCTTTTCAGGAAGTTGTTGAGTTCGTCAACCAACGTTTTTGCCTCCAAGCCATGCATGAGGGCACCTTTTTCCAAAGTATCGAAATTGACTGCAAAACAACTGCTACATGCCATTTCCCGCTCATTAAAAAACTTCTTGGCTTCCGGGTAGGCGCTAAGAATCTCTTTTATTGTAGAGTTTTTGTGGATTACCATAACTCGATCAATCAATTAGTCTTGCTCCTTTTACAGGGTTATGCTAGCATCTACCCTTCTTTAAGACAATATTATTCGGAGTGTTTTAGATGTCCCAGCAATGTGAAGTTTGTGATAAAAAACCCCAATTCGGCAACAATGTAAGTCATGCGAACAACAAAACCCGCAGGGTCTGGAAACCCAACCTGAAGAAACTACGCGTGGTAATGAAGGGGTCCATTAAAACCATGAAGATTTGTACCCGATGTCTTAAATCGGGAAAAGTAACAAAAGCGAACTAATTTACGGTTAGTTTGTTCTCGCCATTTGGCTTCAGGCCCATTGCTTCTAATCTATTTTTTACAGGCGAGTTTTTGTTGAACTCTTTCATTCGTTCCAGATAAATTACGCCATCCACCTGTCGGATTTTTTCCAGCATTTGGTTCAGGTGCTCGACATCATGGATCTCGATCGGGAGATCAAAATAAGCTCTTTTATGAGCCCCCTGTTGAACGTTTGCGCGTGTGATATTGATTCCACCTTCAGCAAATGCGTGACCAATACTCGCAAAAATTCCTGGGTTGTCTGCAGCAACAATTGCGATATGTGCCTGGTAAATTGTTTTACTCCCCGTATCCCATTCCACACCAATCCGTCTTTCGGAATCATCGATGACCTTGCTCACACTCGGACAGTCAATATGATGCACCGTTACTCCCCTGCCCCGGGTCAAATAGCCAACGATCGGTTCCCCAGGTAAGGGGTGGCAACATTTACCAATTCGAATCATTATATTATCGTTAAGACACTGAACCTTTATAACATTCGCCGACTTATTTTCTTTGAGCTTGATCAGGGATTCAGCTCTTTGCTTTTTTCCTTCCAGTTTTTCTTTCGGTAGAAGTTTTTCAAGGACATGATGGGTTGACAGCTTTCCGATTCCAATTCCCGCAAACAAACTTTCGGTCGATTGGAATCCGCAGGCATGGGCCGCTTCGGCCAGAACCTCATGATTCAATTCCTGAAAAGGGTCGAAACCATAGTTGCGGATTTCCTTTTCAAGCAATTCTTTACCCAACTCGAGGCTACGCGCTCTTTCTTCATTATTTATAAAATTCGAGATACGATTGCGCGCCTTGGATGTTTTCACAAAAGCCAACCAATCCCGACTTGGGGAAACATCCTCAGAAGTTATGATCTCTACTTGATCCCCGTTTCTCAACTTATAACGCGGTGGAACCGACTTACCATTTACCTTGGCCGACCGATAATGACAGCCCACATCGGTATGCACCTGAAATGCTAAATCTACAGGCGTTGCATCGTAAGGCAGAGCAATAACCTCTCCGCCCGGAGTAAAAACAAAAACCTCATGAGGAAAAAGATTCACCTTGAACGCATTTAGGAATTCTTTCGGATTCGTCAAATCTTTCTGGCTCTCAAGCAGGTGTCGGACCCATTGCAACTGATTATTGCTGTTATCCTGATCCGAATCTTCACTCTCCTTATATCTCCAGTGAGCGGCAATTCCCTCTTCGCAAATCTTATGCATTTCTTCAGAACGTATCTGCACCTCTACTCTCTCACCTCGCGGTCCAATCACCGTAGTATGCAAAGACTGATACTGGTTCGGTTTAGGCATCGCTATGTAATCTTTAAATTTTCCAGGGATAGGTTTCCAGAGAGAATGCACAAGACCGAGAACCGAGTAACAGTTCTGCACCGAATCGGTCAATACCCTTAATCCCACGAGATCATAAACATCTTCAAAGCCAATATCCTGATCCAGCATTTTTTTATAAATGCTGTAATAGTTTTTGGGTCGGCCAGTAACCTGACCTTTAACCTGCACCGCTTTCAACTCCTTTTCCAATCGCGTAATCGATTTTTCAACATACCTGTCGCGATACTCCTGGCCCCTCGCAACCTTCTCTTCAATGGCCCGGTATTCTTCAGGATAAAGGTAACGGAAAGAACCGTTTTCCAGTTCAGTATTCAACCAGCCAATTCCAAGACGGTTGGCAATGGGCGCATAGATGTCTATGGTTTCTCTGGCGATACGCCTTTGCCTTTCTTCCGAAAGCGATTCCAATGTCTGGATATTATGTGTTCGGTCCGCCAACTTGATTAAAACCACGCGGATATCCTTTGCCATAGCAAAAATCATCTTGCGATAATTTTCTGCCTGAGTTTCTTCATGGCTGGAAAAATTCATCTTACTGATCTTGGTGACTCCATCCACTAACTGAAAGATTTCATCTCCAAACAACTCTTGAATTTCTTCGGGAGTAGAAAGCGTATCCTCAAGGGTATCGTGCAATAACCCGGCGGCCAGGGTGGTCGCATCCATTTTCAACTTAACGAGATTATGTGCCACTTCAATAGGATGGGAAATATAGGCTTCGCCCGACCTTCGGCTTTGCCCCAAATGGGCTTTCGCTGAATATTCATAAGCCTTTAGAACAATGCCAATATCGGCATCAGGCAGATATTTTAAAAGTTCTTCGGTAAGCTCTTGAACCCTCATAGTTGAAACATCCTTTTGAAAGATCGCTATTATATAACGCCTTGCTTTAAGCATACTTCCACAGAATTTTTCTGTCAATCAACAATCAAACTCTTGCCCCAACCTTCTGAGAAGGCTACTATTGGGCCATGAATTCTACCGCATGGAAAAAACCCTCGCTGGATGACCCTATTCAATTTATCAAGGGAGTCGGACCCAAAAAAGCACTTCTATTGGAAAAACTACAATTGACCACCATAGAAGACTTTCTTTACTTCCTGCCCTTTCGCTATGAAGACAGGAGTCAGCTCAAAAAAATTTCTACCCTTATGCCCGGTGAGTTTGCGACCTTTATGGCTGAAGTTCTCAATGCCGGTGTCATCTATATGGGTCGTCGCAAAAGGGTCTTCGAAGTTATTTTTCAGGATGAAACAGGAACCACCCGCGCAAAATGGTTCCGTTTCAACGAAACCTATATGCTGGAAAAATTCAAAACCGGAGAAAAAATCATCGTCTCTGGAAAAGCCCTGGTCAATAAGAGAAGCGGTCTGGAAATCGTCCATCCCGATACAGAACGGGTGGCAGGAAATGCAACGATCTCTCTGGAAATTGGCAAAATAGTTCCTGTCTATCACACAACGGAGGGACTGCACCAAAAATCCATGCGCAGCATCCTCAATAACGTACTCGATATATATTTGCCGTTGGTAGAAGAAGTTATTCCTGAAGACATTATACAACGACACAAACTTCTCTCCCGCTCCGAAGCCTTTCACCAAGCGCATTTTCCGTCTTCAGAAGGTTTCACAGCAAAAGATCTCGATGCCTTTAAAACCCCGGCGCAAAAAGGATTGATCTTCGAAGAATTCTTCCTGATTCAAACCGGATTGGCCTTCAAGAAAAAACACGCCACAGAAATCAGAACAGGAACTGCATTTAAAACGCGCGGCAGCCTGATCAAACGTTTCGTAAAACTTCTGCCATTCCAATTGACGGCAGCACAAAAAAGAGTGTTGGCAGAAATCATGGAAGACCTGGAAAAAGAAAAATCCATGAACCGACTCATACAAGGAGATGTCGGTAGCGGAAAAACCATAGTCGCCCTCACCGCCTTGCTGACAGCGGTGGACAACGGAACTCAGGCGGCATTGATGGTGCCGACTGAAATCCTTGCCGAACAACATTATCTCAACATCCGCCCTTATTGCGAAGAATTAGGGATTGAAATGGCCCTTGTCACAGGAACACTGAAAGGAAAAGAACGGCAGGCCATTTATCAGGATATCGAATCGGGCAAAACTCGCATCATCATTGGCACACATTCTTTGGTACAAAAAGAAATTCAATTTGAGCAACTGGGACTGGCAGTTATAGACGAGCAACACCGCTTCGGAGTATTGCAAAGAGAAGCCATCGGTAAAAAGGGCGATCACCCGCATCTGCTCATTATGACGGCAACTCCTATTCCGCGATCCTTGGCATTGACGATATATGGAGATATGGATGTATCTTTTCTTGACGAATTCCCGCCGGGAAGACAGCCCATCACCACACGCATTTATTACGAAAAATATCAAGACAAGGCTTATGCCCTGATGGATTCCGAAATAAAACTTGGAAGACAAGCTTTCGTTGTCTGCCCTCTCATCGAAGAATCGGAAGTGATGGACTTAAAAGCCGCCGTCACTGTCTTTGAGGCCATTCAAGCTCAGTTCCCGCATTTAAATGCCTGTCTCATTCATGGCAAACTTAAAAAGGAGGAACGCCAGGAAATCATGTCACGATTTCTCAAAAATGAAATACAAGTGCTTGTTGCCACCACGGTGATCGAAGTCGGCATCGACATCCCCAATGCTACAGTGATGATCATCGAACATGCGGAACGGTTTGGCTTGGCGCAACTACATCAATTAAGAGGACGGGTAGGACGTGGCAAACACGCATCTCACTGCCTGCTCGCTGCCTACTTCCCCATCTCTGAAGAAG
>JAESTE010000186.1 GCA_016763735.1 Nitrospinaceae bacterium
CTCTGACAGACCACGGTACCTTTGGTGGTATTCCAGATTTTTTAAAGGCGGCAGAGGGAACAGGTATCGAGGCTTTTCCTGGTATTGAGATCACCGTAAAGTTTCACGATTACAATATTCACTTGCTTGCCTATTTTAAAGATTATGAATCGATTGAGCCGGAGTTGCGCAGTCGGGTCAAAGATATGACCGAAACCCGTGAAAGACGAATGCGGGAACTTATCGAGCGAGTCAATGGTGTCATCCCCGAAAAGTTCAGAGGCAGCATAGAATTCGATAATGTCAAAAAGGCGGCCGAAGGGGTGCTGGCAAGGCCTCATCTGGCGCGTGAAATGGTTCGCTTAGGCATTGTTTCCAGTACCAATCAGGCTTTTGAGCGATATCTGGTGAAATACAATGTGCAACGAGAAAACCTTGATGCCGCTACTGCCATTTCACTGGTTCGACAAAGTAAGGGTGTCCCTGTTATGGCGCATCCAGGTGAGCGATCTTATTCCCTGATTTGTCCTGAAAAAGGTCGTAAAAAAGAGAACGCCCCCATCTTGGTCGAAGAGTTGAAAGAGATGGGACTGCTCGGGCTCGAATGCCATTACCCTTATCAGGAAAGAATGGGAACCGTGCAATATTTCATCGACCTGGCAAACAAATATGACCTGATCGTTACCGGAAGTCGCGATTTTCACGGGTTTTATAATCACCAGCAAGTCAATATATTCGGCACCACAAAAATGGAGCCGGTTTTCATCGACCAGTTCCAGTCTGTTTGGAATAACTGACTATACTTCTTTCAAACTTGGTGCCGCTGGGAAATCAATTGCAGTTCCTGCGATATGGTTAAAGTAGTTGGCGAATATGTTTTTTGCCACAAGTGCGACGATCTCTATTATCTCTTCTGAACTGTAACCTGCCTGTGTAACCGCATTATATTCATCGTCAGAAACCCAACCCTGGCTGGAAACAATTTTACTTGCAAACTCCAACCCTGCCTGAGTTTTAGAATCGGTCGAGACTCCCCGCCTGCTGGCGATGACTTCTTCTTCTGAAAGGCCAACTCCTTTACCGATTGCCGTATGTGCGGAAAGACAATAATTGCAGCGATTGATCTCAGAAATGCAGAGGGCAACTTGCTCCTGAAAAGGTTCAGATAATACCCCACCAGCCAGTGCCCCGTGCAATTGCAGGAATCCTTCAAGTGCGGCTGGGGAATGGGCCATTGTCTTGAAAATATTGGGAGCCTTGCCAAACTTTGCCTGCACACCGTCTAATAAATCTTTAGCTATACCCGTTGCGTCTTTGGGATTGGTCGGTTCTATGCGTGCCATGGTTTTCCTTTTTTTATAAGTTTAATTGATTGAGTGAATTCTTTTGATATTAGTTGCGACATCTTCAAAGGTGATTAACGGAACAATTTTTATTTGGTTGAACTTTGAAAGTGGCGCATCAATGCAAAACTGTTGAATTAAATGGGCATCTTCCGCTTCAAGTATCCAGGTCAAGGTGTGCTCCAATGCTGAATGGTACTGTCCCACAACGCGATGGATTCCATATGTTTCCAAAAGCTTTTCAGGGGCGAACCCTTTCACACTTTTTAAGATTTGTTGGGCAATATTCAAATTGTTTAGAGGGCAACTTTCAACACGGTGTTCCCCATAAATTCCATAAAGGTTAATATTGTTATTACCCGTCATTTTGTCTTTCTCCTATTGAAATACTTACAATTAATGATAAGAAGGAAAATTGAAGAAATGCAAGTTGCCAGCCCTCAATCCGCAAGGGCTGACTCATTGCAAAGCTTGTTCAACCCTTCAACTAGCGCATGCGGCAGAAGAGTCATCGCGCATTTTTTTTACGCATTCCGTGGTGATGGCTTTCCCGCCCACGCCCCACTCACCGGACTGGATTTCTTCAAGCAATACCCATGTAACCGGTCTTAGGCCTTCGCCTTCTACTGAAACTACGGCATCCGTCACCTTTTGGATCAGCTCCTGTTTTTGCTTGCTGTCCAGCAAGCCGCTAATACCTTTAATTTGAACTAATGGCATGATGTGCCTCCTTTTATATTTAAGATTTATAATAGAATGATCGTTCCAAAACTGTTTAAAAAAAACTACTGAAACTGCCTTAAATAAATGCGAAGACTGTTAAAAATATCTCCGATCTCTACTTTTGATCCGCCTCCTTTGCGGGTGACCATAACACCACGAATATTATTTATAATGAAGCGGGCTATGGAACAGGTATCGACAGAATTTTTCAATTCGCCATTTTGGACCGCATTGTTAAGTGCGTCCTCGATAATTTTATCGAGTTTGGCACCGCCTTTCTTCAAAAGTTTCTGAATCGCCGGATCTCTATGCCCCATTTCCAATGCAGTATTGGCCATCAGACATCCGCGAAAATCTTTAGTTTGAGTGTATGTTTCCATCACTTCCAAAAAGTGATCCATATTTTTCAACGACGACCCCGGTGAGAGGAGTATCTCTTTCCAGTAATTGCACAGTTGCAAATTGTAATGTCCAATCGCTTCTTTCAGAAGGCCATGCTTGTCGCCAAAGGTGTTGTATAAACTCTGGCGGCTGATCCCCATATGCTCGGTGAGAGCCTGGATACCCGTCGCTTCATACCCTTGCGACCAGAAAAGGTCCATCGCTTTTCCTAAAGCTGTTTCCCGATCAAATTCCTGTGGTCGTCCGCGAGTCATGTCTGAATATAGAACGATCGTTCTATATTGTCAAGTAAAAAATTCAGTTTTCTTTGAACGGTTATTATATTTTTAGATTGAGGGGTGAATTTTAATAATCATCCCCCTGTTAAGGGGGAATGAGGGGGTTGCTCTGATTCTCTATTTTTTTAAGTTTAGTTTATTAGGAACCCCCCTAAGTCCCCCCTTGTCAGGGGGGATAAACATAAACTTCTATTCGTCTGACCTGATTGCTTCTTCGGGAAGAGAATTTCGGATCGTTGCTTTTAGGTCTTCACCTGCGCGGCCCAGATCATTTTCATCCCAGATAATAGTCTGGTGATGATTGGTGTCGAAGTGAGTTTTTTCTTTTTTCGACGACAACTTTGGTTAATGTTGAGTCGCCAAATTGCGCGTGGTATGGCAAGTCTTAAACCATCAATTAATTAGAACTCTGTTTAATGCTTCTGTCGATTAGCTTTTTGAGTTTGGAGGGTTCTTCAAGGATGTGCCTGGGGAGGATGGCATATTCTTTTTTAACATGACCTTTGGGGAAATACTTGAGGGGCTTCGCCTTATCTTCCAGGAAAAGTACAGCCAAAGTTTTAGCTGGAAGTTTGAGTGCCACGCCAAACTTACCACAGGAGATGAAAATTTCACCATTCACATATCCGGCAATGGCACCAAAACAGGGTTTGAACTCAAGATTATGAGTGCTGGATAAACGCGGACGCGCTTTTTTAAGCAAACTTTCTAATTGATTACGATATGGATTGTTTTTCACGGAAGTCGTTTGTAGTCCCAAAAGTAAACAGGCACCGCCTGCAGGCGCAGCCTGTTAGAAAAGTTTTTCCTGCTTGCCTTGGCTGGGGGGGATTTTGTTGAAATGTTCGTAGGCCATTGGCGTTGCAATGCGGCCGCGTGGGGTGCGTTGGATGAATCCGGTTTGAATCAAATAAGGTTCCAGGACATCTTCGATGGTGTCTTTTTCTTCGCTGATAGACGCGGCAAGGCTTTCTATGCCGACGGGTCCGCCGGCATATTTTTCTATCATTGCCAGTAACAGTTTATGATCCATATTATCGAGGCCTTTGGCATCGACTTCCATCATTTCCAAAGCCTTACTGGCTACATCACGAGTAATAACGCCATCGGCTTTGACCTGAGCATAGTCACGCACCCGTCGCAAGAGTCGATTGGCGATTCTTGGTGTGCCGCGCGAACGACGGGCAATTTCGTTGGCGCCCTCGGGGACGATGGCAATTTCCAGAATAAATGCTGATCGCGTGAGAATGGTTTCCAGTTCTTTTTCGTTGTAATAGTCCAGTCGATGAACGACCCCAAAACGGTCGCGCAAGGGAGAAGTGAGAAGACCCGCTCGTGTTGTTGCTCCAACCAATGTGAAGGGGGGTAGATCGAGTTTGATGGAGCGCGCGCTGGGACCCTGTCCGATCATAATATCCAGCTTATAGTCTTCCATTGCCGAGTAGAGTATTTCCTCAATGACATTGGAGAGCCGATGTATTTCGTCGATGAACAGAACATCGCCATGTTTTAAATTGGTCAACAGAGCGGCGAGGTCACCGGTTTTTTCGATGACAGGGCCGGAAGTGCTTTTAATATTTGCTCCCATTTCTACGGCAATGATATTCGCCAGCGTGGTTTTGCCCAGTCCCGGCGGACCATAAAATAAAACGTGGTCTAAAGATTCATTGCGCATTTTTGCAGCGGCGATGAAAATATTAAGGTTTTCTTTTATTTTTTCCTGACCTACATATTCGGTGAGCTGGCCGGGTCGCAGTTTATTGTCGTACCGGACTTCTTCGCCATCCAACTCTGAATCGATCAGTCTGTCTTCTTCCATAAAAATATAACCTCCCCCTGTCAAGGGGGATTGAGGGGGTTGTAGGTTTTACAAATTGTTTAAACTTTCCTTGATCAAATCTTCCAAGGAACTGTCTTTACCGTTTTGATCATAAGCTGACTGCAATGCTTTTTCTGCTTGCGGTTTTTTATAGCCGAGATTGACCAGCGCAGATAATGCGTCTTCGTAGAACCCGTCTTGATGGTCCGCGTTGGGTTGGTGTTTCATATCCAATGCGAGATCCGCCAGTTTGTCTTTCAGTTCTAATGCTAAACGCTCCGCTGTTTTTTTGCCGACTCCGGGGATGGAACTCAACCGTGCGGTATCTTTATTCATAACCGCAGTGAGCAGTTCGCTTGGCGACAAGCCAGAGAGAATGCCGAGAGCCAGCTTGGGTCCTACCTTGTTTATTGTAATCAGTTTTTCGAAAATCGATTGTTCTTCTTCAGTCAAAAATCCGAAAAGTTTCAGGTCGTCTTCACGCACTCGCGTGTGAATGCGCAGTGATACGGATTCCCCCAGTTGAGGCAAAGCGTAATAGGTGGAAAGAGGGGTGAAGACTTTGTAACCCACACCGTTGACATCCACGATGGAGTGTTCAGGAGATTTGTAAGTCAGTTGACCTTTTAAGTGAGCGATCATCAGCGTGCCCGTTTTATTTTCTGTTGCAGTCCGTCATTATGAATATGGCAGATGGCGGCTGCCAGCGCATCGGAAGCATCGAGTGGCTCGGGTTTTTCCTTGAGCCGTAACAGGATGGTCACCATGTCTTGTACCTGATTTTTATCAGCACGACCGTAACCCACTACGGATTGTTTTATTTCCAATGGACTGTATTCGGCAACTCGCAGTCCACAGTTTACCGCGGCAAGAAGGGCAACTCCGCGAGTTTGCGCCAGTTTGATCACTGTTTTTACATTGGTGGCATAGAACAAGTCTTCCACAGCCACCACTTCGGGATTGAATTTTTCCATCGCAATGACCAACTCGTCATAGATGTGCTTGATACGTTGTGGAAAATCAGCTTTTGGGGAAGTGCGTACACTGCTCCAATGGACGGCTTGCAAGTTGCCCTTGACCTCTTCGACAATGCCGAATCCGGTGCAATTGCTTCCTGGGTCGATTCCCATTACACGCATTATTTTGTAGCCTTGGGGTTGGGGCGATCTGCAAATGCAAATCGGTTGAGAATTCAGCTACCTTCGAGGATAGCAGTCATAACATCATCCGAGATGTCGAAATTCGAGTAGGCTTTTTGGATGTCATCGTGGTCATCAAGAATGTCCATCAGTTTGAGAAGTGCTTTGCCTTTTTTTTCATCTACCGCTACGGTGTTTGCCGGGATGCGTGTGACCTCTGCGCTTTCCATGGCGACACCTGCATCTTCCAGAGATTTTTTCACGGCTTCAAAATTTTCCGCTGCGGTTATGATTTCGTAATGGTCATCAACCGTTTTCATATCATCGGCCCCGGCATCGATTGCCAGTTCCATGAGTTCGTCTTCATCTTTGGCTTCTGTTTTTACGACGATGAACCCTTTTTGTTCGAACATCCATGCGACGCATCCGCTTTCGCCCAAATTGCCGCCGGCTTTACCCAGTGCGGCGCGAATTTCGCTGACCGTACGGTTTTTGTTGTCGGTCATTGCTTCGAGAAAAATAGCCGCACCACCGGGACCATAGGCTTCATAGGTGACTTCTTCATACTGCACGCCTTCCAGCTCTCCCGTGCCTTTTTTAATGGCGCGAGTGATATTATCGCCTGGCATGTTTTGTCCTTTGGCAGTCAGGATGGCGGTGCGCAGACGCGGGTTGCCATCGGGGTCGCCACCACCAATACGTGTCGCGACGGTAATTTCTTTAATGATCTTGGTGAAAATTTTTCCGCGCTTGGCGTCCAACGCGCCTTTTTTATGTTCTATACTCGCCCACTTGGAATGACCTGACATGTTCTGTAAAATCCTTTTAAGTGTTTAAGTTGCGAACCACGGCCTAATTTAACATACTAAGACGATGAAAAAATTGAAATAAAGATTTCGGGAAAGCCTATTTCAGCCCAAGCAGGAGAAACCATTGTTCATGCGCTTTGGGCTGCGGGGAAGGGTGATCTGGTTAAAACCGGCTGTGCAGGCGGGGTTTGTGGCGCGTGTACGGTTACGATTCGCTATGCCGACGGGAAACCGGGAGGAACGGAACTGGCCTGCATGAAACCGGTGGAGGAAGGCATGGAAATATTCCCTTGTCCGGTGGAGCCAGATAAAGCTGTGGAACCTGTTTCCAACCCGGATGCGTTAACCTTGCAATCTGTCTTTCCTACTGTCAACCGATGCACGAAATGCGGCAGTTGCACCACCGCTTGCCCGATGTCTATCCCGGTGATGGATTCGGTGTTACGCATGCAACAGGGAAGTTTCGATGAAGTTGCGTAAGATTTTACCACCTGCATTCATTGCGGACTTTGCCGTTTTGTTTGTGAGGATAAAGTCAAACCGCACAATATGGGACTTTGGATTCGCCGTTCATTAGGCAAGAGTCAGGAGATGCTTGAAGTACGTAGCGAAGATTCGGAAAGCATTGAAAAAGAGTGGCAACATTTAATGGTCGAAGATAAACAGGAAAGACTGCAAAGAGCCAAACATTTCCGCGAAACCGGGAGTGTCTCCGCATGATGGAATGGGCAAAAGAATCTCTGGAAAAAGTAGCCCAGTCACGCGTGGCCCGGCTTGATAAACCTGCGCCTTTACCGAATGACTCGGAATCCATCCTGAAAAATTTTCACCCCGACTATTCTGGCAAAGAACGAACGCTAACTGTAGGCCCGAATGCAGAGGGTCAAAAATTCCCTTTTGAATTGGCCGACCTTCTAGAAGCCGATAGTCTCCTCCCGGATTCACACTCAACGCAACCGGATATCGAAACAGATGTGTTGATCATTGGCGGTGGCGGCGCGGGTGCGGCAGCGGCATTGGCACTGGAGGGCGCGGGATTAAAAACGCATCTTGCCACCAAATTGCGTTTGGGCGATTCCAATACTGTGATGGCAGAAGGCGGTATTCAGGCGGCGTTGGCGGATAACGATTCGCCGCGAAGGCATTTTGCCGATGCGATGGTAGGGGGACACGGTGAGAACGAAGCGGATCTCTTACGCATTCTCTGTGAGAGCGGACCGGAAAGCATACGTTGGCTCAGTCAACTCGGTTGCCTGTTTGACCGAAACCCAGACGGTACGTTCCGTTTAAGGGGTGGCGGCGGAACTTCTGTTCCCCGTGTTCTGGCCTGTCGCGATTATACCGGATTAGAAATCATGCGCGGTTTGAAAGATGCGGTGAGGTTGAGTTCTGCAAATATTCTTGAGGAACATGCGGCTGTTGAACTTTTAGATGATGGCAACAAAACGGTCACCGGTGCTGTTTTGTATGATCAAAAGAATTCCAAGTTGGTAAACGTTTCGGCGCGAGCCGTTATCCTCGCCACAGGGGGCAGTGGTCAGTTGCGCCTGCACGGTTTCCCTACCAGCAACCACGTTGGTGCAACCGGGGACGGATTGGTGCTTGCTTATCGGCAGGGATGTCGGTTGGCCTTTCTCGATAGCTATCAGTACCACCCTTCGGGGGCCTGTTACCCGGAAGCATTGGCAGGACAACTGGTGACGGAAGCTATCCGGTCTGTCGGGGCGCAGGTGGTGAATGCGGAGGGGATTCATTTCATAAATGAAATGGCGTACCGTGATGTGCTGGCGGGAGCCATTATTAAAGAAACTCGGGAAGGCCGCGGGGTGACTACTCCCGCTGGGAAAATAGGAGTGTGGCTGGATACTCCCATGGTCGATTTGAAGAATGGGGAAGGAACCTTGGCGAAGCAGTTTCCTGGTTTGATCCATCGTTTTGAGCGTTATGATATTGATCCTGCTAAAACACCGGTTTTAATTTATCCGACATTGCATTACCAGAACGGCGGTATTTCTGTGGATACCCAATGCAAAACCGAAGTAGACGGATTGTGGGCTTGTGGAGAAGTGACAGGAGGGTTGCATGGAAAAAACCGTCTTATGGGAAATTCGCTGCTAGATATTCTCGTTTTTGGTCGCCGTGCAGCAGAGTCAGTCAAAGAAGATATTCCTAAGAGAGGATCTTTGACTCTCAATAACCTGATCCAGTTTAGAAAAAAACGACCTGCGAGTTTGGGGAAATCCCCAGCCTTTTTTCCTGTAGCTTCTAAAATGTAACTGGAATTTGGCAAGCCTGAAACAGAAGATGAAACCTCGTTTACTTCGGAGACTTCGGGAGGTTTTGAGCCTCCTGATCCTTTTGCCCGTTAATTTTTATACCTGTAGATGATCGAAAATTATCTTACTGCATATTGGATAAAATTTTTTGCATCACTCGCTGTATTTATTGCGCTGATCGTAATGTTTGTCCGCCAAAGCCGCGATCAAGCCAACGCTGATCCGCAGGCGGTAGTGAATGTGTTGAACCAATTGGGTCCGGATTATGTGGTGGTGTCAAACGTAGTGGTACCGGGAGAACGAGGTATGTCTGCGCTGGGTAATGTGGTGGTTTCTCCTTATGGGGTTTTTGTCATCACCGTGAAGCAGGATGCTGGGAAAGTTTTTGGCAGGGAAGGGGACAGCGAATGGGAAGTGAAGTCTGGGCGAAATAGGCACTTGGTTCGCAATCCACTCTGGGAGAATCGCAAACATGTCAACGCATTGGAAAAAGTAATTGGCTCTGTTCCATTTAATTCTATTGTTGTTTTTCCAAGAGCCGTTTTGAAAGGTGCATTTGGTAGTAATGTGGTTCGGCTGGATGAACTCAGGAAGAAGATTGCCCAAAATAAAACATCCCGCCTGTCGTTAGACAAGCGGGATGAGATATTAAAAATTTTACAAAAGCGATAACCTCAAGCCAGAGCTTGATGGGATTGTTTATGCTGTTACATCTATAGCATTGTCGCTATGGGGAGAACCTGTCTGTCCAGATGCTTGCGCTGCTCCCTGAGTGTGACTTGTAGCCGCCTGGTTTTCCTGTTTCTGTGTGTTTTGCGCAGTTTTTAATGCCGTAGCCTGATATTGAGGGCTCACACCTTGTGCAGCACCTGCACCACTTATACCTTGCATAAAAATTCTCCTTGGTTAAAGTTTTGCTTAAATGGCTTATCGGTAGAAAACTTTTATACTTTAGTAAAGAGAGGGGTATTTTTATGGCCATTTTAAAACAATGATTTAGCCCGTATATTGCATGAGTAAAAAGTTTGGCACTGGGAAAGGCAGACTAGGAAAGGCTCAACGATAACTTTCAGGGTATTTTTTTGAATTACAAAGTGTCCCTGAAAAAAAGGGTCACGTTAGTAGATCCTTTGCCCCATTTCTCGTCATTGCGATGAGCGTTAGCGAAGAAGCAATCCAGACAAAAAATATTTACTAGGAGCAGAACACCCCTCTGCAAGGTCACAAAACAATGACAGGAGCCTATGTTTATCGGCCTTGCGGGGCTCTAATGCAAATTAGAAAATATAACCTTTCTGGATCGCCACGCCGCTTTGCGGCTCGCGATGACGTGCGGGGTGACTCGGTTTGAATACGTTTAATGGTTTATTTGCTTAAACCTGGCAACACTCGTGCAATATGCAGGTTAGCGAGATACTTCAGGCTTTCGCGATACAGAGGGTACCTAGAAAATTATTGATTGCATTACTTTCAAAAACTGTGTCGTGAGGGGCGTCCCATATTCCGAAGGCATCCACAGAGTAGGGTATAACGCTGGCATCTTTCTGCGAGATAAAATGGATCTTCATATCGTGAATAATGAGGGATTCTGCTTTCCTATCTGACAGCTTTGAGATGAGGTCTGCCTTGTCTTCTTCAGCCACCAAACTTTCAACAGGCTGGCTTTCCAAGTCTTCTGGAGCATAGCCAAGGGTAGCGAATGCTGGATTGGCGAAAGTTATTTTTCGGTCTGGGTCCAATTGAAAAATCAGATCAGGAATTTGATTAGTAATGGTTTTAAAAGAAAAATCTTTCATTATTACTTTTCTGTGGTCACTAATCAGGCGAAGCTGATTGGTGATGCGAATGAACACTTCGTCTCTGCGAAAGGGTTTGGTTATGTAATCGACTCCACCCAATTGGAACCCTTTGGAAACGTCAGAAGAATCGGAGAACGCAGTTAAGAAAATGATGGGGATTTCTTTATTTATAGGATCTTGTTTGAGTCGTTGGCAGACTTCGAGTCCATTGATCCCCGGCAGGCCCACATCTAGAAGAATGACATCGGGTTGAAAGGTGGGCACCTTTTCTAAGGCTTCTTCTCCGTCTGCGGCCAGGGTTATTTTTAGTCCAAGTCTTTTTAAAATTTTATGTATCAGTTCTGCATTGTCCGGCATGTCTTCAACAATCAGAACCTTCATTCCCACCAAATCGTAATCCATGCTCTCCCCAATTTTTTTCGTCGAGAATTCGACGTGATTTAAACCCACAAAGTGGGTTTAATCCCCCGTGGCTTGTCCCGCCTGTTAAAAAATATTTATGGGATACCCTGTCTACTTGCGGCAGGGTCGTCCATTCGCCTGAGTATACCGATTTCTTGAATTAAGATATGTCATAATCGCTAAAAAACATTAAAATATCGGTATGTCGGACTATTCTGGGGTGTGAGAAATGGAGATCGAATCTAAGGGGCGATGGTTTTTTTTCACTCTGCGGAATAAATACTTTACAATGACTATCTCTCAAGGAACTGAAATTTTGGAGAAGACGAAAAGATGAAAAGATTTGTTTTAATTTGTGCATTGCTGACAGTTTTTCTTACCAGTGGTGTGGCTATGGCCGTACCTAAGGAGTTGTTGTTTCCAGGTCCGGAATATAAGTCTCCGTGTGATACTTCCAAAACCACCATTTGCACCATAGAAATATGGCTTGGGCATAAGCACAAAAAAAATAAACTGGCCATAAAGGAACTTTTGAAATTAAAGTCTCTAAAAGTTTTAGGTCATACCGTGCAGTATTGGAGGCCAAAAGGAGGGCACCCGCCAACAAATATTGCTATCGGAAGTGCAATCAGCGCTGAAGATGCTCGCTTTGCTATAAATTTTGCTCTTAAATTTAATGATCGGGTGGATGGTTTGATATCGCGTCCACTCAATCCTCCGAACTATGTTGCTATCGCGACATCAGCTTGGGATGCGATGTCAGAGACTCCTATTACGCAAGAGGATCTGGCTCGATTACGAGACCCTAAACTGACTACAGAAGCGTTTCAATCCCTTTATTACGAGCTTACCAATGAGGCAAATGTTCAGAACAAATTTTATTAGGTAGATAGGGCTGAGTGTTTTTCGCACACTTAAACTTCAGAAAATACTCGGAATGTGATTGCAAAGCTTTGTCTAGACTCCTTTCCCTGATGTTATTTCTCTTACTCATGCTATAACAGCCAACTCTATCCTTCTACGGAGCAAGGGTCAGTTCGCTCTGCACACAGGAGTGGTTTGACAAACGCGGTGGGATTTGATAGAAGCTAAACCTTTGAATTAAAAAACGGGGAGGCTTTTATGGATTTCCGTTTCAGAAGGAAATACCTCGTATTAAATAAAGGTAATCATTATGCTTGAATTAGCGTTTGCGATGGCTCCCCCTTCTGATGGAGCCGATTCTGGTAGCGGCAGTTTGCTTGCTTTGTTACCGCCGATGATCATGATGTTTTTGATCTTCTACTTTATTCTGATTCGGCCGCAACAGAAAAAGCAACAGGAAGCTCGAAAAATGTTGGATGATTTGAATGAGGGTGACAATGTGGTTACGTTGAGTGGCATTCACGGGACCATTAAAAAAATAAAAGATGATACGGTGATGTTGCAGATTGCAGATAATGTTCGGGTGAAGATCAACCGGGCTTCAATAGCTAATAAAAAATAGTAGAAGAAAAAAACGAATGTATAAAAACCTTAAATGGCGCATCCTTTTAATTCTCGTTACCATCCTGGGAGCGGTGGCTTTGGCCTATCCTCTGAAAGAGAAAATTTCTTTGGGATTGGATTTGCAAGGCGGCATGCATCTGCTGCTTGAGGTAAAGGTAGAAAAAGCAGTCGAAGCCAGCTTGGAACGTTTGGCTGATGATATCAAACGCGATATAGGGGAAGAGGATTTAGAAGTTGACCGTATCAAAGCTCTTTTTGATAAATTGCAGGTCAATATTCGCATGGTAGATACTCTCGATTTGCCTCCCGTTATAAAGATCATGGAGGGTTATTCATTTTTTACCAAGGTCAGCGAAGACTCGGATGGCCTGGGCCTCGTTTATGAATTGGATGCCGATCAGGTTAAGCAGATCGAAGAAAACGCTGTGAGTCAAGGATTGGAAACCATCCGCAACCGAGTGGATCAGTTCGGAGTGTCAGAGCCAACAATTCAGGTGCAGGGGGAACGGCGCATTCTGATTCAATTACCAGGAGTGAAAGATCCTGAGCGAGCTATCAACCTCATCGGAAAAACAGCCCGTCTGGAATTCAAACTGGTAGACGAAGATAACAGCCTGCAAGAGGCTTTAGCGGGTCGTATTCCGGAAGAGTCAGAAATTCTATATACGCGTAAAGAAAATAAAGAAACCGGGGAAGTTACTAAAGAACCTTTTCTCCTGAAGAAACGTACGGTATTGACAGGTGAAACTTTGACCGGTGCTGAAGTAAGGTTTGATGGGGATTTCAACGAACCCTATGTCGCGCTTAATTTTAATAGCGTCGGCGCGATGATCTTTCATGAGGTTACGCGCGAAAATATCAGAAAGCGTTTGGCTATCGTTCTTGATGATAATGTCTATTCTGCACCGGTAATTCAGGATGCTATTCCCGGAGGTCGGGCGCAGATAACGGGTCAGTTCACCTCAGAAGATGCTCGCGATCTGGCCATTATTCTTCGTGCAGGCGCTTTGCCTGCCCCAGTGGTGATTCTGGAAAACAGAACGGTCGGGCCATCCCTTGGACAGGACTCGATTAACAAAGGCCTCAGCTCGATCATTTTTGGCGGCATCCTGGTAGTTGTGTTCATTCTTATTTACTACAAATTGTCAGGTATGATCGCGGTTACTGCTTTGACTCTGAACATTGTTATTCTTGTCGGTGCGTTGGCTTATTTTGGTGCCGCATTGACTCTGCCGGGCATTGCGGGGATCATCCTCACTGTGGGTATGGCAATCGATGCAAACGTTCTTGTCTTTGAAAGAATTCGCGAAGAAATAAAACTTGGAAAAACAGTGCGGGCCGCGATTGAGGCGGGTTTTTCAAAGGCGTTTCGTACCATCGTGGATGCAAACATCACCACTTTTATTGCGGCAGTAGTGTTGTTTCAATTTGGTACAGGGCCGATTAAAGGCTTTGCCATTACCCTTTGTATTGGTATTGCGGCAAGCATGTTTACAGCAGTATTTGTAAGTCGCACTATCTTCGACTGTACGATGAGTCGACAAAAACTGGATAAATTGAGTATCTGATTATGCAATTGTTTAAAGATGAAACCCATTTTGATTTTATGGGCAGGATTAAAGCAGCGATGACCTTTTCTCTCGTTTTGATTCTTATCGGGCTGGGTTCTATTGTTGTATCGGGTGGTCTTAAATTTGGCATCGACTTTGCCGGTGGAACGCTGATTCAATTGCAATTCAAGAGTCCGCCTGACATAGAAATGATTCGGGATGGTCTCAAAACCATCGGATTAGGAGAAAGCACTATTCAGGAGTTTGGATCGAAAAGAGATATCCTGATAAGGGTGCAGCGCTCTGAAGAAAAACTGGAAGCCGTGGGTTCGATGGTTCGCAAGAGCCTCATGGAAAAGTTTAATTTCGGTGAGATTACGGTGGAAAGAGTAGAGATGGTTGGCCCCAAAGTAGGTCGCGATTTGCGCGAAAAAGCGTTGCTCTCTATTTTATATGCCATCATAGGAATCGTGATTTATATTTCATGGCGATTTGAACTTCAATATGCCATTGCGGCTATCATTGCACTGATACATGATGTGTTAGTGACTATCGGTGCATTTTCGATTTTCGATAAGGAATTCACACTTGTGATTGTTGCTGCCTTCCTGACCATCATCGGTTATTCGCTCAACGACACCATAGTTGTGTTTGATCGCATACGGGAAAATCTGCGCCGGAAAGGGAAGTCCGCTATATCGGATATAATAAATACGAGTATCAACCAGACATTAAGCCGAACTCTTTTAACATCGGGGACGACTTTGTTGGTGGTAATTGCTTTGTTCTTTTTTGGCGGCGAAATTATTCATGATTTTTCTTTTGCCCTGCTCGTGGGAATTTTTATTGGAACATATTCTTCCATTTTCATAGCCAGTGTGTTTCTGGTTTATTGGGATTCCCGGAAGACTGCCCACCGTTAGCGGCCTCTGTTATCCCGCGCTCCGGTGGGAAAAGGACGATATTTTTTGGCTGCTGTGTAAAACCCGTTCAACAA
Organism: Nitrospinaceae bacterium; assembly: GCA_016763735.1. Classification (GTDB taxonomy): domain Bacteria; phylum Nitrospinota; class Nitrospinia; order Nitrospinales; family VA-1; genus UBA8687. Next base: position 15,005 of record JAESTE010000186.1, read on the forward strand.
GAATTTATTGGTAAAGGTCTAGCGGTAAAAGCGGAATCATTTGCATTTTGCTTTATGCCCGTGCTACATTTTTTTAAGCCCAATTTCTGATATGGAGAATTATGAGCGTATCGCCAAAGATTCAACTTCAACAACTGGTTGATTTGCAGAAAATTGACGATCAAATTTCTGAACATAAAAGAACTCTCGACGATATTCCTCGCCAGCTCGACTCTGCGTTGTCTGAATTAGAGGAAAAGAAAAGAGTTTTAAAGGTTGTAACGGAAGAAATCGCAGCACTGCAAAAACAACTCAAAGATTTGGAGTTGGAGGTGCAAGGCGAAAATGACCATATGGCAAAAGTCAAAACCAAACTTCCAGCAGTAAAAACAAATAAAGAATACACGGCGATCCTTACCGAAGTCGATGCCATCAAGGAAAAGGTGTCGAAGGTTGAAGATAAGGAACTCGAAGTTATGGAAGTTTTAGAGGAGAAAGCCAAAGAAATTCCCGGTATTGAAAAAAAATGCAAGGAAGAGGATGCCTATTTTAACGAGTATCGGCAGAAAAAAGAGGTGGAAGAGAAAAGGTCTAAGGAGGAGCTGGAAGAACTGGTGGTAAAAAGGAAAAACTTATCGGATCAATTGGAAACCGTTATCCTAAAGCGGTATCAAAAAATTTCTGACTCCCGCGAGGGAAGAGCGGTAGCAGGTCTCCAAGGAGATATTTGTCAGGGATGCTTCCAGCATGTGTTACCGCAGATGGTTATTGAGATCAAGATGGGCGAGAAAATACATCAATGCGCAAGTTGTTTGAGTTTTCTGTTTTGGGATGAGGTTCCTGAAACTTCAGTGCCGAAGTAAACCGGGTGATCGCTGTTTCGTCCCTTGGGTCGAGAGAGAGGAAAGTCCGGGCTCCACAGGGCAGGATACTCCGTAACGCGGAGTGAGGGCGACCTTAAGGAAAGTGCCGCAGAAAATACACAGCCTACCCGACTTTCAACAGTCGGCGGCAATGGTGAAAAGGCGAGGTAAGAGCTCACCAGTACTGCTGGCGACAGCGGTAGCTTGGTAAACCCTATCCGGAGCAAGATCAAATAGGAAAGTGGGTTGCCCGCCCTATACTTTCGGGTTGATTGCTTGAGCCTGCTGGCAACAACAGGCCTAGATTGATGATCACCGCTTCATTTAATATGAAGAACAAAACCCGGCTTATGGTTTACTTCGGCTCCCCTACCTGAAAATATTTAATTCCAAATTCTCTTTAGCATCCGTTTTATTATCTGGGTTTGCTGTTTTCTTTCATATGTTTTTGGATGGAATTACCCAGAGGGTCGGGAATCGCCAGACTGCAGACGGCGCTAATGAGTAGAGCGGTGATGGCCAGCACTACGATAGGAAATACGTATTGTTTAGCTTTCTCGGATTTTCTTATGGGGTAAGTTTGCACGTTATCCTCCTTGATGAGTGCATTATTCAATTACCCTCTTATCGGGCGCGATCATCGAAACCATAATGTTTGCCTACATTTAGAGAGTTAATGACCCGTTTTCAAGCTCTTTCAGTTTCCATCAATTTTTGTTCCTGTTGATTCCAACAAAATACGACTCAAAGGCCTTTTTATGACCTAACCCGCATATTGCGCGAGTAAAAAGTTAAACACCAGAAAATGTAAGCCAGGCAATCCCCCCAACCCCCTTTAAAAAGGGGGAGTTTCAATGGACCCCTCTTTTTTAAAGACTCAAGCCCGATCATTTGAGGGGTTGATGGCTGGGGTGATTTACTACCTCTCATGCAATATGCCGGCTAAGGATGTTTTCTATGCAAAAGTGGGCAGAAATGACTAATTATCAAGGGTTAAGAAGCCGTTATAACTTTGATAGGCTATTCTTATTTTTATTTTTAAATTCTTAACTATGTTCAGGAATCTAATACCTTTGAAGTCTGCTACATTTCTTCTGTCAGTTCTTATAATGATGGGGGGATGGGCTCATGCGGATGAGCTTGCACAGCCTGAATTTTTTGAGGAAAAATTCTTTTTTGATCCTGATTTTGACTCGCTGCAACTGACAGATAGTCGAACCTACACCTCCTCTCCAAGAAAAAGGGAAAGGTTGCGGGATTCGCAAAACAGACTGGAGTTGAATCGCGATTATTTTATGGGCATATTTTCGGATATTGCCTACACCGCGACCTCGCCAATGCGATGGGATGATTCGGATTGGATGACAGCGGGCTGGGTTGCCGGTGGCACAGGCCTGCTTTTTATTCTGGATGAAGAGATAAGAGATGTTTTTGAAAGCAATAGAAGCTCTGTCACGGATGATATATCGAATATTTTCGAGCCATTTGGAAATGGCCTGTATATCGTTCCCGCCTTGGCCGGATTTTATATTTTCGGGCACTTTGATGAAAATGCCAAAGCCAAACGAACGGCTCTGATTGCGGCGGAAAGTTTTCTCGTAACGGGACTGTTCGTAACAGTGATGAAGGCCACGTTCGGACGTTCCCGACCGTCGTCTGGAGAATCTTCCACCACCTTTTCAGCTTTTTCAACGGGTAGCACTCCTTTTCCATCCGGGCATGCTATCAGTGCGTTTTCCATTGCCACGGTTATCGCCAATGAATATGAGGATGTCCCTTATATAAAGCCCATTTCCTATGGTATTGCTACCATGACGGCCCTTTCCAGGATCAATGATGAAAAGCATTGGGCATCAGATGTTTTCTTTGGCGCGGCTCTGGGCTATTTCACCTCGAAGGCTCTACTGCGTTTGCACAGCAATAAAAAGGGCCAACATTTTACCATCTACCCAAGAGTTGACAGCAATGGTGGCGGCATTGTATTAGCTAAAAGGTTTTAATTTTCTACTTCTGATTTTCTGCCCAGAGGGAAAGTTTCTCGCGAAAAATTTTGGCGTTATGCCGCACATCCACCGGAAACTCTGCATGAAAAAGCACTTTTGTTATGGATTGCGTCAAAGAGGATTTTGCTCCGCGCTCTAAAAGCTCTGCTGTAAATTTTTGTCGCGCTGCGGGGGACTTTATTCTTGCCAGGTTTGCAGGCTCAATAATTATTACCGGCTTGGTTTTGGAGCCTGTACCGACCAGAGCAGAACGTTTGACATCAGGATGCTGGTTGAAGATGGCTTCGCATGGGATGGTAAAAAGTGTTTCGAATTCGGTAATCACTCTATGATTTTTTCTGCCATAAAACCAGAGACGGTTTTTTTCGTCCAGCCTTCCTAAATCCCCCATTCGATGCCAGAATGAATTTCCGTCTTCAATCTTGGCAAGCTCAGTCAAGTCTTGCCGGTTGAAGTAAGCTTGGGTTGCCCATTCGGCTCTCACTACAATTTCGCCCACGATGTTTGTGCCAGACTCGGTGACATCCTGCCACTTTAAAATCGGCTGGTCTGAAATCTCGATTATTTTAATTTCAACACCGGGAATCGGGTGCCCCACACAAGTTCCTTTCCCTTGATTAGATAAGGACCATGTTTCATCAAGAATTTCTCGCCTGTCTATTAAGGATACCGGCAGAACTTCTGTAGCTCCATAGGGTGTGTAAATTTTACAGTTTTTATCAACGATGGTTTCAAATCGTGCGAGCAGATCACCGGAAACAGGAGCCCCTGCCATGATGATGCGCTTTAAAGCAGGGAGTTGAATGTTTTGGTCCAGGCAATACTGGCTGACCGTATCCCATAAAGCGGGCGAACCAAAACTGCTGGAAATTTTAAAATTCTGTATTGGACCAATAATGTTTTGGGGTCAACACGTGCAGGTTTCGTAGAATCCATATCAGGAATAATACTGGTCATTCCTAATCCGCTGCTGAATAAACCGAAAAGAGGGAATGTCGGCAGATCGGTTTCATCGGGTTGGATGTCAAATTGC
>JAESTE010000187.1 GCA_016763735.1 Nitrospinaceae bacterium
TGCGGGGAATTACACCTTCACCAGCACGGTTGGCGTCACCACCGTTAACGCTAATACTCAGGGTACCGTAACCTTTAATGGTAATGTCACTGGTGCTCTTGTGATTCAGGATACGGCGACGGTTGCGTTTGCTGCTGATGATAGCATAACAGGGGCGATTACTACAGATGCTGATGGTCAGGGAACGCTGACTTTTGCTACTGCGACAGCGGCGACCACTCTTGTTAGTGGGAATGTGGGTGTCGCTACAACAGGAGCTTTGTTGGCAACCACGGTTAATACCGGAGCAGGTATAACCTCAACCCTCGGGGGTCAGGTAAATTCAGACACTATCACGGTTGCAGGTACAGGTACACTGGCAATCACGGGAGCGGTTACTGCGACCACGACACTGGATATAACCGGAGCGGCGACAGTCACTCTGGCTGAGAATTTGACCACAGGTGTTCTTGACTTTAATGCTGTTTCAACGGTCACGGTCGCAGCTAACAAGATAATAACGGGTAATGTTGATGCTGGCGCAGCCGGTCAAGGTACTTTGACCTTCGCGGCGACAACGACCGACTCCACATTAGTGAGTGGGTCTACCGGAATCGTGTCAAATTCCCTGTTAGCAGTTAATGTAGCCCCCGCAAGCGGTGTTACGGGAACTTTTTACGGGTGCCGTTGCGGCGACCACGGTTACGAATAGTGGGGCGGGTACTTTGGCGTATACCGGTGCTATGACAGGTGTGACTAACCTCAGTGGCGGTGGTTCTGTGACCGTTGGGGGTAATCATGGCGGTGTGATCGATAACACGAGTGGCTCTGCAGGTTCGGGTAGTGCGACTATTGCGGCAGGTATAAATGTGACAGGTAATATTGGTGGCACAAACTCTCTCGCCAGCGTTACTTTCTCGGGTGCTTCAACGCAGACTGGTTCTGTCGCAGCGACCACGATCAATGTTGCTGGTGCGGGTACGACGGTAGCTTTCACTAACTTTGATGTTACAGGTGTGCTGAACTTCAGTGCGGCTGGTACGGCAACAGTTACGGCCGATGAGAAAATTGTGGGTTCGGTAACGACAGCAACAACAAATACAGGTACTCTTACTTTCGCCACAACCACAGCAGTAACCACTCTGGTGAGCGGTAATGTCGGTAGCAGTAGTGCTTTGTTGACAGTTGTGAACGCAGGTTCAAATGGTAATGTGGCGACATTCGGTGGAGAAGTTAATGCCACAACCATTAATATTACCAATACTGCAGCAGGTGACATCGTTGCCTTCAGCGGTAGCGTCAACGGTACAACTCTTAACTTTGCTGCTGCAGGTACGATCAATATGGCTGCAAATGCCAGCATAACTGCGGCGACGGTTACTGCAAATGATGGAACGGGTACCTTGAATTTTGCCGGTACCAGTACTGTTACCGGGTTGGTAGGTGTGATCGGTGCTAACGAGTTGTTGGCAGTCAATGTCAACGGCGGTACGGTAACTTTTAAAAATAATATTGGTGCTCGAACATTTAATACTGCCGCTGGAGCCACTTTCAAAACCGACGGTGCTATTGCTATAGACTCCAATACGGCATTGACTAATAATGGTACGTGGGACTTGGGTGGTACTTTGACGTTGACCACGGCAACGCCTGACATTTCCGCGACCGCTTCAACCATTAATTTAGCACCTGTAAGTGCGTATACCGGTGGGGTGGTGATTTCTAACACTGCGGCCAACATTAATGCGTCAAATACGGTAACTTTGGTGCCTGATGCAAGTTTTACCTCGGGAACCTTGACAGTAGTAGACACAAATGCTGGTGGTGGTACTGCAAATATTCAGGGTAGTTATGCCGTTACTGGAAACGCTCTGGCTAGTTATGCTGTTACGATAGATGGTAGTAACGATGTTATATTGACCGCTACCGCTAATTCTTCATCAGCTATAGCAACCACTCTTGGGGTTTCTGAAGAAGCTGCGAGTGCGGCGAGTAGTGCTTCATCTGCTTTAGCTACTGTTTCCAGTGCTCAGGATGTGGCAACTCAGGCAGCTTATAACACTGCTATTCAAGCAGGCGGCGCAACCGCAAAGCAAGCGGTGGAGCAGATTCAAGGCTCCCCAGCTAACTTGTCTGCGGTGGGAAGTGCAGCCGTCTCGGCAACGGGTTCACAGGTAATTGCGGTGGGTACATCTCGTTTGGCATCTCTGCGTAGCGGGTCTCAATTTGCTTCTTCGCAGGCTTCTGGTTTTGCGGGTGGTGCAGCCGCGAATAATTATGGTATTTGGATGAAACCTTTCGTGAATTTTGGCGACCAGGATCAAAGAACAGGCATTGCTGGTTACGAGACTGAGACCTATGGCCTCGCTTTCGGTGGTGATGTCAAGGTGGGTGATGCAAAACGAACCACACTGGGCATAAGCTTCAGTTATGCTAATACAGATATTGACAGTAAGGGTGCTGGCAGGGCAAGAACCGATATCAACAGCTATCAGGGAACTTTATATGCAGACTACACTTCTAATAAATGGTATGTCGAGGGTTTAGTAGGGTTTGCTAGAAATCAGATTGATACGAGCAGAAGTATTGCAGCGGGTAACTTAACTGCCGCCGCTGATTATGGTTCTAATCAGTTCATGATCAACATTGGTGGTGGTATGCCGATGGAAATAGCAAAAAACCATTTTCTTACACCAAACGCATCTTTTCAATACACCCTGGTTGAAAATGAAACCTACACCGAAACAGGTGCGGGTGCATTGAACCTGAGAGTTGATCAAGATGAGGTTCATATTGCCATGGGAATCTTCGGTGCGCGTTATCATACCCGTACCGAGATGAAAAGCGGAACCTTAACCCCAGAGATTAGAACGGCTGTTACCTATGATTTCGCAGGCGACGAAGGCCAATCTACCAGTACTTTCAATGGGGGTGGTGCAGCCTTCTCTGTTCAAGGTGCTGATGTCGTCCAGTTGGGTTACACGGCTGGATTAGGTCTCTCGTATGCTCCGCTAGCTGAACAAGGGTTGACCATATCAGCAAACTACGATTGGAATCAGAAGACGGACTTTATTGGGCACAGTGCTAACTTTGCTCTCCGCTACGAGTTCTAAGTCGTAGGTTGAATGTTTAAAAAATGAAAGCCCCGGTGCATTTTTGCGCTGGGGCTTTTTTTGTTTAAAATGGACCCAAGGAACCACCAACATTGGTTTAGTTCAAACAATCGACCTGGGAGAATGAAATGAAAACTAATATTTCACACTGGAGCAGGGCAATTTTAATTTTGGTCTTAATATTGTTATCGTTGGGTTGCGCTGCGGATCAACAAAGTGTTGACCAGGAAGGACAAATGGATATAAATAAGGAAGCGTGGGATACTCCCTCAAGACAACATATTCCGGGGAGATAGTAAAATTACTCAGAGGATCGAGGTTAAGGAGGGTGAAATGGGTAGACGAAATAAGGCCGTTTTTTTGTTTGTTGTTCTTAGTCTTTTCCTCCTCTCATCTTGTGGCGGGTTGTCCAGTGGCAGAAGTACTGCTAAAAAAATTGCATTGTCAGCAGATCTCAAGCCGATTCTTCTCCGCACATCTACCTTTCGCTTAGCCGGTTTTTATCGGTTTTCAAAACGCGGAACTCCTTTAACAGTTTATATAGAAGGAGACGGTTTGGCCTGGCTAACACGTTACCGCCCGTCTGCCGATCCTACGCCCAAAAACCCGATAGCTCTAAGGCTAGCTGCTATAGATAAAAGTGCTAATGTCGTCTATCTGGCAAGGCCCTGCCAGTATGTGAGTTTAAGCGAGGAAAAACTCTGCGGAGTTCCTTATTGGACGCAAAAACGATTTTCCAAAGAAGTCATTGTAGCGGTCAACGAGGCAATAAATATATTGGCATCGAAGGCCGGGGCGGATCGCATCCATTTGGTCGGTTATTCAGGGGGAGGTGCTGTCGCTGCTCTGGCGGCCTCTCGTAGAAAAGATATAGCCAGTCTGAGGACCGTGGCGGGCTATATGGATCATGTTTCCCTCAATAGAAAGGTCGGAGTTTCCCCTTTAAAAGGCTCTCTTGATCCCATTAGGGCGGCTCCTTACCTGAAGCTCATCCCCCAGACCCATTATACAGGAGATCAGGACGAACGGATTCCTGGATGGGTGGCGCAAAACTTTAGAAAAGCGGTTGGGAATAATGCTTGCGCCTCAACCCGCAAAGTCAATGCCACGCATGAGAAAGGGTGGGAAAGAGTATGGAAAAAGGTATGGTCTGACATACCGACCTGTCGTTGATTTTTCCGATTAGTAAACCTGCTTGGATAGACTTTCAAAAACCCTTATAGCCTCACAAAACCAGCTTTAAACTCCTCAGCAGGAGATTTTCTATATAAATCTACACGAAAAAGACTTATTTTATATAAAAGTCGGTCATATATTTAGAGTCATGCTGGCTATCAACAGTCGGGAACGGGAGTACGCAGCAGGTCAGGCCAAACTTGCTCCCATCCCTTGGTATGGCTCACGCCTGATATGACTTGAATTTTAATGCAAGCGTCTTTGAGGGTTTTGGAGCGAAAACTTTCTGCTACATAACTTCCAATAATTTCATCTCGACTGCCAACGTAGTGGGTTTGAGGAATGTGTGCGACTTTTTCTGCCACGTCTGCGGCATTCAGCGATCCGTTCAAGGGATCAATTTGATGATGTCGTGTCCATGCCTTATGATCGAGGTTTCCCGCCAGGGTTCGAATACTTGCAACGTCTGAACGACGAGCAGCTGTCAAAATAGCGACAGCACCGCCGCCTGAAAATCCGATTATCTCCAATTGGTTTGCTCGGGCTCTTTTTTTTCCAATATCAATCACTGCCGATACACTGTCTATGATCTCGGGTGCAAACCGCTTATGAGTCCAGTAGGGATATTTACATTTTGGATTCTTGCTAAAGAAAACGTACTGACAGGGGCGAGCAATGTACATCACATTTTCCCCCACATCTTGTGCGGCTAATTTTAAAGCTACCGGATTTTTTGGGGATGGGTTTCTAGAAGCTCGTGAGCGGCTCAGCCAGGCTCTGCCATCGCCTTCAAGGTAGATGCGGAGCGGTTTGCCGGGGCTATCAAACCGATAGTAGACGCGCAAGACAAATTTTCCCCCTTTGATCTCGGCAGCTTGTAGTCTTCCTAGCTTAGAGATTTTTTCGGCAGTGGCTTCGGGATTATGACTTGCACAACCTGATACGGTAAGGCAGAGCAGGGCGAGGTGCGAACTTTTCTTAACCCAGTCATAAAAACTTTTCGACATCTTAACAACACTCCAATAAAAACGGTCAATACGACCAGAGGCTTATCTTACTATAGGGGTGATAATTTAAAGGAGTGAGTTAAAAAAATTAGAAACTCCAGCGACCTTTGAGTAGGAAAGAATGGCTGTTGTAATCGGTTTTGGATTCCAGATCATAGGTAGCGACAAAGTCGAAGTTGTCACTGCTTTCAAAGGTGACACTCAAGCCTCCTAAAAAGCTATAATTCTCAGGGTCAAAGCCGGTGGTTTGGAAAGTGTTTCCGCCGCCTGTGAAAGAAGATATGTTTTGAATGCTGTTATCGAAGGCCTCGTAGTTATAACCGAGGTGAACTTCAGGAGTTAAATTCCCATGGCTAGTTTCATACGTGCGGCGAAATTCTCCCCGAAATGAAAGGTTGAGAATATCATAGTCCTGTCTTTTTACATTCAGGTTGGAGGAGGTTGCTCCAGTTTCCGTGTACTCGGGAATTCCCACATGGGTGTAACCTAACCCAATAATTGGTGTGAACTTAACCTTTTTAGGGAGAGACATTTTACGGCCTACTTCTACCTTGCCCGAAACCTGATAGCCATCGTAATCGGCATGTGCGGTGCGCTCGACAGCACCGACAACTATGAAACGATCGCCACTATAATCGTTGTAGGCAAGTCCGACTTGAGCATCGATAAAATATTTCCCCAACTCATAAGACCCGTAAAAGGTTGCCTGATAACTATCAACGGTGGTACGGTTTTGCGAAAGGCTGGCGTTCACATCGGAGTAGGCAAAACTGCCTGCTAAACCTAAAACTAAATCGTTGTTGATTTGTTTGTCGCCACCCATTGAGAATCCACCAGTGACAGAAGTAAAACCCGTAATCCCCTGTCGTGTGCCCTGGTCGGCATAGGTTCCAAAGCCCTGAAACCAGAAATGTTTTTCTTCATTTACTTCATCTCCGGCTGAAAGACCCTGTCCTGCTGAGATTCCTGTTCGTAAGCTGGCAATGCGAACAGACACCGTGTTTGAAATAGTACCCCCTGCAGAGATCGCTCCGACAACCGCTCCGCCGCTTACAACGGGGGCAAGAGTTTCCAATGCAGCTTCTTTTGTTCTACCGGATAAGCCATTCAAGGCATTCGTCATGGAGGTATCACTGGCGAAGGCTGTGGCGGTAACAGCATCAATGGCAGCAGTGTTTGAGCTAAGCTTTGTTATTACAGCTACCGAAGTGAGCTCTAGATTATTGCCGTTGAACGCGATAGTAAAATCAAACGAAGAACTGTTATCGGTGATGACCAGACCGGTGGTGACACCAGCTCCTAATCCTATATCGCCGTCATCATCCTGAACAATGACGATGGTTCCCGCTGTGTGAGTGCCGCTTACCGTCGGCGCAATGGTAGTGCCTGATGCAAAAGTGGCTCCGGCAGCCGATGCATTCAATTGACCGTTGCTGGTGCCTATGGTGATGGCTAAAGTTGAGTTGGCACCGAGTGTAACCGTGCCTGTGGGGCTTACTGTTGCCGTGCCGACATCAAGGGTTCCTGTGGTTCCTGCAGCGGTTATTACACCGGTGACTGTTGTCGCAGCCTTGGTGAATTTCAAAGTTGCCAGATTGGAGATAGTAGTGGTGGTCGCCTTAAGGTCACCATTGAAGGTTGCGGTTTTGCCGCTACCTAAAATATTCACCGCATTCAAACCTGCAACGGTAGAACCGACATCGCCACTGAAGGTGCTGGTTCCATTCACACTCAATATGCCTTGATTGGTAGTTGCGTTGGTGATGGTACCGGTAAAATTAAATCCATCAGCAAGAGTTACCAAGGCACCGGCGCCATTGGCAAAATTTAAGTTGCCTGTGAATGAATTATTAAGCGCAATATTACCTGTACCGCTTGTAGTTAACAGAGTGGTATTAACTGCACCCGAAAAAGTTGCTGTTCTTCCGGCTGTACCCGCGCTAATTGCTCTCAACCCGACACCGGTGGAACCTACGGTACTGCTGATTGTCGTGGTTCCCGATAATGTTAAGGTGCCATTGTTGGTTGTCGTGTTGTTGACAGCGCCAGTGATATCTTGTCCGTCCGCGATGACAGCCGTGCCATCTGCCGAAAAGTTTAGTGAGGCTGTTGTCACCGAACCGTTAAATGTTGTTGTGTTCCCGGTGTTAAGGTCAATGTCTGTCGATGCTGAGACGCTACCATTAAAAATAGTAGTGGAGCCCGTCTCTAAACGAACTCTATCAACGGCCAATCCGGAACCAATGTTCGAATTGAAGGTCACCGTGCCGACCGTGTTTACATTGATGACTTGTCCCTCCCCTGCCGCTGCTCCATTAATAACGCCAGACATGGCCTGTGCACCAGCCCCTGTAAAATTTAATATCGCGATGTCATCGGCATCACTATTTAAAGTGACAGTCCCGGAGCCCAGAGTAATATTGCCATCTACTCGTAATTGTGAATCACCTGCGTCGTTTGTGAACGTGGCATTGATTATGATTTTGAGATCATTCGCATCCGTGCCCACATTACCCAAGATACTCCCGGTGATATTAAGTTGCAGGTCATCGCCATTGGTCGCATCATTTAGAGTCAACGTGGCTGTGCCTGTGTTGTCGGTGTTGATGATGGTTGACAGTTGACCAAAATCATTGGTGGTAGTGGCATCTAAGCCATTACTGGAAACGGTCAGGCCGGCATTACCCGCACCGAATGTGATCACTGCACTCGATCCTTCACCGTCATTGGTTGCATCAATGATAAAGGTATCCACTGTACCCGCATTACCCGCGACCCCACCGCCGGTTTCAATAGCAGCACTGATATCCGCTGCCATAGCTCGACCCGCAAGCGCAAGCCCGGTAATAATTAAAAATAAAAGTATGAAAAGGACGAAAAGCCTGGAATGTATAAAGGGGGTTAACCTGAATCTAAATTTAAACAAGCCTGGGTTCTCCTCAAACAAGATTCAGATTTAA
>JAESTE010000188.1 GCA_016763735.1 Nitrospinaceae bacterium
AAACGGACAAGTGCACGTTCTGTTTCATGGAAACATTTTCTACATCCGAGAAAAGATCAAACATTTGGAGCGCAAACTCAAAGGGTCGGATATACGTTACACCTTTTACACCCGTTTGAATGAAGCAGGAACCGGTTTTGAGGAGCAACGGGACCTCAGTGCAGGCACGTGGGGGTATGACGGTGGTTGTGCACTGGCGGCGGATTCGAAGGGCAATGTGTACACCTTCGTCGGGGGGTTGATGCAAAAAGGCAAAGAAATTGACCGAAGAATATTCATGCGTCATTCCTCCGACAACGGATTGACCTTTTCCAAACCTACGCCGATTGATATCGGCAAAGGGGTATGTGTCTGCTGCCACTTGAAAGCTCAATGCAATTCAGAAGGTCAATTAACCTTTGTCTACCGGGTCGCAGAGAATCGATCGAACCGGGATTCCTATGTATTAACCTCCTCGGATCACGGCAAAACATTTCAGACCAAATTCCTGGACCACTGGGAATTGAATGCCTGCCCGGGCGGGGTGTACTCAGTAGTGAATCTTCAGGGAAAAACCATCGTGGCAGGCCGGAACAAGGAGGATATCTATATGAATATTTCAGGGAGTAATGAACTGATCATGCCATCCGGAAAATATGCCAAACGGCGAGCCGTGGTGATGGGAAATAACCAGCGGGGGGAAATACTGGTGGCATGGGGCGAAGGAACAAATTTCAACAAACCTCACAACTTGAGTTGGCAAATTTATGGGATTGACGGAGCAGCAATAGGAAAACCCGGATCCAAGGAAAACGCTTTTGGTCGTTGGGGAAATGGCGCAGTTTATGCGGACTCCAATGGGGATTTCATCATCTTGCATTGAATTCCATCGTTAAATTCTGCATCCCGGCAAGTGTCGTTGGCATCATTGTGATTGGGTGGGTTACTGGGAAAACACCCCTGCCCCAGCCACTGATCCCCTCCTCTTCCATTATAGCGAATGATGTGAAGGAGAACTCTTCAATCCTTACCGCGTTGCTTGCGTTTCCAGCGGATTCAGAAGACCGACGACAGGCTATCAATCACGGTGAAGCGATTTTCTACGACGCTGCCTGTTGGAAATGCCATTCCCTCGGAGAAACTGAATTCCCCGGCAATCCTGATTTTGACAATGCCGGACCGGATCTTTCCGATATCTCCAAGCGCTTGAATCCGGCAAATATTCTGAATTCGATTCAGAATCCATCCGCTGTCATTGCTGACCCGATCGCTGACCATGTCGATGAATTCGGACTTTCAAAAATGCCGTCGTTTGCCGAAGCCTTGCCCGAAATCGATCAGATACATTTGACTTGGTTCCTGAGTGAATGGAAGGAATCTAAAGAGCCAGTATCAGATATCTCAATAGTCACAGACGAGAATTTCGAAACAGAGGTTCTTCAATCGGAACACCTTGTTTTACTGGAGTTCTGGGCAGAATGGTGCCTGCCATGCCTTGAACTGAATCCGGTCCTTGAATCCATTGCCCCCGATTACCGTGACCGGGTAAAGATCTGCAAAATTGAAGTGGATTCCAATCCCGAGTCGGTTACAGAATACGTTCCGGATAATATATTCCCTTGTCTCGTCCTGATGAAAGAGGGAAAAGTAATCGACCGCAAATATGGAACCACCCCGGGCATCCCCGCCAAGGATTTCCTGAATAATTGGTTCAATCTGTATTTACAATAGATCTCTATTTAACCGAACAGGCTTTTACGCCCATATCGACTGCAGATCGGACAGACTTTGGCATGGTGCCCCCTGGCAGGACAATATTCTCTTCCGAAATAAATGATCTGAAGATGCAACTTATTCCAGGAATTTACAGGAAACAACCTCTTCAAGTCTTTTTCAGTCTGGACAACATTTCTGCCGGTTGACAATTTCCAGCGGAATGCCAGACGATGAATGTGGGTGTCTACTGGAAAAGAGGGTATACCGAATGCCTGTGCCATTACGACCTGCGCTGTTTTATGACCGTCTCCCGGCAAGGTTTCTAATTCTTCCAAAGTCTTCGGCACTTGATGGTCGAATCGTTCGACCAGGATCTTTGAAAGACCCTGTATGGCTTTTGATTTAGCAGGGGCCAGACCACAGGATCGAATTATCCCTTCAATCTCAGCAACCGCGAGCTTCATCATGCTCTCAGGCTTACTGGCAATTTCGAATAATCGCGGAGTAATCAGATTCACCCGAACATCCGTGCACTGGGCCGAAAGCAATACGGCAATCAACAAAGTGAATGGGCTGGAAGAGTCCAACGGAATGGGGGGATCGGGATACAAGCGATTCAGAATAACCGCGATCTCTGTCGCCGCTTGTTGCTTATTAATCCTTGTCGGCACTATTTCAAATATAGAGGAACAAATAAGTTCCCAGTGAGCAGTCTAATCCTATGTTCCATGGGAACATCGCCCTAGCCCCTTACTTATTCCTTCTGCCTCTAATCTTTAAAGAGACCGCGTTCCTTGATCATCTGGACCACCGATTCCGGAACTTCTGATTCCCAACTGGAATCTTCGCTCCGGATTTTTTCCAGAACTATTCGGGAAAAAATATCCAGGCAGTTCTCGTCAATATCCCTCATTCCTTCGATGTAACAGTTTTCAGTCATATAGGAATAGAGGTGCCGCAAATGAGTGTCCACCCTTAAATTACCAGCCGTGATCAGTGCATTGGTCGTCTTATCTTTCAGAGGATAGACATAGAGTTTCAAGTCATGCTTAAACAAACGCCCGAATGATTCCAGAATGCCACCTTCAAGATCTTCATAGTATTTCTCCAAAAAAATCTCTTTTAATGTCGGCACTCCCATGATGAGGCCAATCTTCTTTTGAGTATGCCTGAAAAGATAGGCGGCCAGTTTGAAGAACCGCATGTAATTTGAGACAAGAGCGGGATTGCCCAAGGTCGACAACATATCGACGCGATCCAAAAAATCCTGGGGATTGATTCTGCCTTTGTTGGATAGGTTGCTGAGGGTCATCTCCATCAAGGTGACCGTCTCGGCCCCCGAAAAACCTTCCTCCTGAACAAACGTCGCTTGCCCGCAGCGAAGCATATCGATTGTCACATTCGTGACAGGTCGGAAACTACCCCGATTCACCAGGATGGATTTTTTGTATAGAAGCTCAGCGGGTTGAATGACCTCTCCTTCAGGCATAAACAAGGCCGCATCTGCCAATCCCTGAGTTACCAACTCCAAACTCATCAGACGGTTGTCGACTTTAGTAAAAGCGGCACCGCTGAATTTGATTAAATCAACCTCAATCCGATCACGGGTCAGTTCACCCAATAAAGATTTCACCAAATTCACCGGATCGCTGAATTGATATAAGCCTCCGCAGACTAATCCGACTCCGATTTGACCCAGCACTTCCTGTTGTCTCAAGTTCTCCAAGTCCAGAAGACGGACATGAATTATAATTTGTGAAGGCTCCGCTTCCGGTTTGTGTTGAAACCGAATGCCCAACCATCCGTCTCCAGCCCGCTTCCTTGAGTAACTGCTGGCTGCAACTGTGTCCGCAAAAGC
>JAESTE010000016.1 GCA_016763735.1 Nitrospinaceae bacterium
AAAACAACGGCTTGAAAAATTTTACGATGTCGCTCTAGTGTTTACTTGCATTGAGTAGCTGAATGAAACGTTCGATAGAGAGCAGGCAGAACAAACAAGGTTAAGAGGGTCGAAGAAAGGATGCCGCCAATAACCACGGTGGCGATAGGACGTTGAACTTCAGCTCCTGTTCCCGTTGCCAACGCCATGGGGATGAACCCCAGTGAGGCCACGAGAGCCGTCATCAATACAGGCCGCAAGCGAGTGAGCGAGCCTTGTCGAATTGCATTTTCTAAATCCATCCCCTTTTCTCGTAATTCGTCTATAAAGGAAATCATAACCAGTCCATTCAGTACGGCAATTCCTGAGAGAGCGATAAAACCGATTGCAGCAGAAATCGACAGAGGAATTCCTCGTGCCCACAAGAAAAATAGCCCTCCGGTCAGGGCAAGTGGAATTCCAGAAAAAACCAGAAGAGAGTTTTTGACACTATCCAATGCGGCAAACAGGATGAGAAATATTAATGCAAGAGCAAGTGGGACTACGATTTGCAATCGTTTTGTTGCTGAAATCAAGTGCTCAAACTGCCCTCCCCATTCAATCCAATATCCCGGGTTCATTGAAACCCTTCTCTCAATAGTGGCTTGAGCTTCTTTCATAAATGAACCCAGGTCGCGATTTCTAATATTTGCTGTAACAACAATTCTGCGTTTTCCGTTTTCCCTGCTGATTTGATTAGGGCCTTTTATAATTGAGAACCGGGCCAGTGCGGATAGAGGGAGATAGTCCATGTTATTTTCATGTGTTTTTAAATTTGCTGACGAGAGAATTTCTAGTGCTTTGAATGAGTTTTTGGGAAGAGAGATGGGAATTCTTTTCAGTTGCTCAATATCATTCCTTATATCTTCAGATAGTCTCACCAAAATTTCAAAGCTTCTGTCTTGCTCATAAACTTTGCCTGCGCTTTTTCCGCCTATGGCAATTGCAACCACCTCTTGAACATCAGAAACATTGATTCCCAATCGCGCCATTAGGTCTCTATCCAATTCAAGGTTTAAAACGGGAAGTCCTGTTATCTGCTCAACGGCTACATCAGAGGCACCGGGAATTTTTGAGATAACTTCTTCAATTTCTTTACCTTTTGCGAGGAGGATTTCCAAATCATTGCCAAATACTTTTACGGCTATATCACTACGAACCCCAGCAATCAATTCGTTAAATCGCATTTCAATGGGCTGAATTATTTCGTACTTATTGCCAGGGACTTGTTCAATTTTCTGTTCTAATTCATGTATAAGATCCGATTTTAGTCGTTTGGGGTTGGGCCATTGGGAACGTGGTTTCATAATTAAAAATACATCGGCAACACTGGGTGGCATGGGGTCGGTGGCAATGTCTGCAGTTCCGATTTTAGAGAACACATATTTAATCTCTGCAATTTCCTTGATTTTTTTCTCAAGTGTGTACTGCATGGATACAGCTTGGGTGAGACTGGTTCCAGGAACGCGCAGGGCATGAAGAGCGATATCCCCTTCATCCAAAGTCGGGATAAATTCACTGCCAATGCGAGTTGCTAATAAAAGGCTTAGAACAACAAGAATCGTGGCAAAAGTAAGAACTGCAGGTCGATTGTTCAGAGAGATGTTCAATAAAGGTTCATACAATTTTTTAGCCCATTTTAAAATCAGGCTTTCATTTTCTGAGATTTTTTTGGATGAGAATTGTGCCACCATAGCAGGGATGAATGTGATCGATAAAATCATGGCGCCTGTTAATGCAGCCAGGATAGTAAATGCCATTGGCTGAAACATTTTTCCCTCAATGCCCGTGAGAGTCAAAATTGGCAGATAGACGATCATTATAATAAGAACTCCAAAGATGCTTGGGCGGGAGACCTCTTTTGTTGCATGTCGAACTATCTCGAAACGTTGCGAACGTGAAAGAATGCCGCCTGAAATATTTTGCTCTTCCGCCAGCCTTCGCATACAGTTTTCAACGATAATGACGGCCCCATCGACAATGATTCCAAAGTCGATAGCTCCAAGGCTGAGAAGGTTGCCGCTAATACGGTTTCCAACCATGCCGGTGACAGCAAACAACATAGAAAGAGGAATAACGAGTGCGGTGATGATAGCGGCTCGGATATTCCCAAGAAGAAGGAAGAGGACCACAATGACCAATAAGGCTCCTTCGAGAAGATTTTTTCTTACTGTGTCAAGGGTGGCGTTGACCAAATTGGTTCGGTCGTAAACAGTTTTGGCTGTCATTCCTTCTGGGAGGGTACGGTTGATCTCTTTTAATTTTTCAGAAACTCTCAAAGAAACAGTGCGGCTGTTTTCTCCTTTAAGCATGAATACCGTTCCCAATACCACTTCTTTCCCATCCTTTGTCGCTGCTCCTGTGCGCAAATCTTTTCCCAGTTTAATTTCTGCAACATCTTTAATGTAAATTGGAATCCCGAGGTGAGAGCCTACAACGATCTTTCCAATATCATCGAGCCCTTCAACCTGGCCTGGGGTTCGGATAAGATATTGCTCGCCGTTACGTTCAATATAACCTCCTCCCATGTTGGCATTGTTTTTCATCAGGGCTTCCATAATGCCTCTGAAAGTTATTCCATAAGCCATTAATTTTTTCGGGATAGGGGCCACCTGATATTGTTTTGTGAAACCTCCCATGCTATTTATTTCTGCTACTCCCTTAACATTGCGTAATTGTGGGCGAATCATCCAGTCTTGAATCGTTCGTAAATCAACGGGCGAATAAGGTTTCGAATTCTTAATATTTTCATCTTGCTCAACTGTCCACATGAAAATTTCACCAAGACCTGTCGCAACGGGTCCCATGATAGGTTCCAATCCAGTAGGGAGGTTGCTTTTCATTTCCTGGATACGAATGTTGATCATCTGTCTGGCAAAATAGATATCCGTTCCGTCTTCAAAAACCACTGTGACTTGAGATAATCCGTATCGGGAGATGGACCGGGTATAGGATAGTTTGGGAATTCCGGAAATGGCAGTTTCAATGGGAAAGGTTATTCGTTTTTCAACTTCAAGCGGTGTGTAGCTCGGAGCTTCGGTATTTATTTGAACTTGAACATTTGTAATATCCGGGACTGCATCAATAGGCAGTATCTGGAAATTATAGACTCCGAATCCTGCCATGATGAGAACTCCAAGCATTACAAATGCTCTTTGCTTAATGGAGAACTTTAAAATTCCTTCGAGCATGAAAAAATCCTTTACCTAATGGTCGTGAGTAGCAGATGATTTTTCGATTTCTGCTTTCAATATGAAACTATTTTGATCTACAAAATATTCATTCTTTTTCAACCCCTGCAACACTTCCGTCCATTTGCCATCACTTTTTCCTAATTTCAGAGGACGGGCTTCAAAGAGGTTTCCATATTTTACGAAGACCACCGACCAGTCGCGGATGGTTTGAATGGCTCTAGTGGGAACAGCAAGTGGAACTGTTCGTTGGTCAAGAGTTAGTTCTAATGTGACAAAAGTTCCAGGCCGCCACTTTAACTTTGGATTGGGAATAACCACCCGTCCTGTTATGGTGCGACTTGTTCCATCAATGATAGAATCGAGATATGTCAATTTCCCCTTGGCTTTCAACCCAATATCACTATTCCTGACGGTGACGCTTTGCCCCAATTTAACGGAGTTAATATCCATAACGGGGATAGCCATGTTCACCCAGACTTCAGATAAATCTGCCAAAAGAAAAACAGCGTCATCACTTTTAACCGCTTCTCCAGTGGTTAAATGCTTTTGTATGATTATTCCACCTAAAGGAGATCTCAATTCGTATTTGCTGAAATTCTGTTCTTTCTGTTGGGATAAGCTGGCAATCTCCCCATCCACTAATCCCAAGGCAAAAAGTTTTTGTCTGGCGGTTTGAAGATTAAATGTTTCTATATCAAAATTTCTTTTCTTCTGGCGAACGGCCCAATTACCGTCATAGTCTATCTTTTCGCGCAGGGCCAAATATTTTGCTTCTGAACTTTTTAATTTTTCTTCTGCTTGCAGGTATTCAGACTCTGAAGAAATTCCCTTGGCGAATAAATTTTTCTCGCGGAGGTAGACAGACTTTGCTAATTTCATTTTTGCGTATGCGGGGATAAGTAATTCACGGCTTCTCCCAATTTGTAAACCTTTCAGTCCTTGATAGACATCTTCTAAATCTATTTTTTTATGCAGGAGGTCCAACAACTTTTGGGTATTTTGAAAAAGAAGGATTTCTCGGTCAAGGTCAGATTTAGATAATTTCACCTGTTGACCCTTGGCGAGATAATTAATCTTTGCATCAGCCAGTTCACGGCTTTCAATGATAGCCAATATGTCCCCTGGAACGACGGTATCCCCTAAATCCTTAAAAGTTTTCTTCACTACCCCGTCCAGTCGGGGGACAATGTGAACAACCTTTTCTTCGTTTAAGTTGATTTCTCCAGGCAAGCTTATTTGATTTTTAATCCGAACGGGTCCCGCTTTCTTGATAGTGATATTTGCATTTTTTATTGCAGTTTCGGCTAGCTCCACCCTGGCTTCGATTTGCGAGAACTCCCATTCATATTGTTTTTCTTTCCAATGAACGTTGATATCGGCATTAAAAGAATGAGGCTCGACAATAGTTTTATTCCCAAGAAGATATCTGCCCATTGGTTTGAATTGAATGGTATCGATCCGATCCAGCCGATTTAACTTAATGGTCAGATCCACTTCGTTTAAAGGGATGGGTTTACCAAAACCGTCTGTTATAAAAGCTCTGAACTCTGGGGGAATGCCTGTCTCATAAATTTTAACTTCAACTTGTAAACCCTTTTTAGTAAATAGCCAACCGCCATGCGGCCCTCTGGGGATGGCCCCTTTGTATTCTGAGTCAGGGTTAAACGAATGGGTTTCAATTGAAACTGCCCCCATATTGAGAATCTTCTGCCCTGCGAATACACCCATCGCAAGGATCACAATTATTGAGATTACGTATCTCTTTTTCATTGCCGCCATTTCCCCTCATGTTTTGTTGAAGCCATATTGAAGGAGACCCTTCATCAACGACCTCATTTTAATGAGAATTTTTTAACAGACCCAGGCCTGAAAAAAGGCAAGCACCCTTGTTAACGAAATCAGGCGCAACTCAATCAGACAAGAATCTAAAATTTAAAGATAGTGATTTAAATCAGACGGAAGGGTGGCGCGCGTGATAAATGATTTCCCTGAAATCGCCACAATTTGACAACAGGGATTTGAAACTTGAGCGAAAAGGAAAAGGAAGGGTTGGCGGGTTCAAAATAAACTGTGATATCTACATGTTTTACAACGAAAATTGATTTGAGGGGAGGAATATTATCCTGGAATTTATAGAAACCTGGATAATCCTGATCGTGATCTGAAGAAGAATGAGAATGGGGTGGATTTTTATCCTGCCTGGAGGCAGAGGGATGCGCATCTGTTAAATGGGCATAGGTTTCCAGGATTTCCGAATGAAAATGCGCAGAGTGATGATGGGTCCCGACCTCTTCAGCATGAGTTGGTGTAGTTTCGGAGTGAAAATGGAGAAATGGCAAAAGGAAGAATTGGAATCCGCAAAGAAAAACCATTGCGCCCATGAATTTAAATTTTCTTTTGCAAAATCTAATCATCTAAAAAAGTCTCACAACGCCATTGATCTGACCATCCAGTCTTTTTATCGGCAGGTATGCTGAAATTATAAGGAAAATCAAGGGAACCAGTCAAATATTTTTAGACTGAAAAATAACTTCAAACTTTATATGCTAATGTAACCCACCAAATATTCAACAATACGATGTGTTTTACTTTCTTTCTCTCCTTTTGATTTCGACTTCTCACTCCTGGTTCGATTTGAATTTTTGATTATGTTTGTTCAGGGTCTATGGCAAACCATTTGTAAAGGGCCGGAATAACAAGCAATGTTAAAATAGTTGATGTGACTAATCCGCCGACCACAACGGTTGCCAGAGGCCGTTGAACTTCGCTTCCCGTACCGTGAGAAAACAGAAGGGGAATAAGACCCAGGGCTGTGGTAAGTGCCGTCATCAACACGGGCCGTAGACGAAGGCAAGCCCCTTGCACACAGGCTTTATCTATGGGCACGCCATCGCGCAGGAGTTGATTCAGATAGGTCACCAGCACCATGCCGTTCTCCAGAGCGATTCCGAACAATGCAATAAACCCGACGGATGCCGGAACCGACAGGTTTTGTCCGGTCAACCAGAGACCGATCACCCCGCCCACCAAAGCCAGTGGAATATTGAGCAGGATTAAAAATGAGTTTTTCACAGAATTAAAACTCGAATACAACAGAATAGAAATAATCAGCAGGGTGATCGGAACTACCAGTGCTAATCTTTTATTGGCCTCCTGCTGCAGTCTGAACTGCCCGCCCCAAGTCAGCAGATAGCCGGAGGGCAAGTCGACGTTGTCTGCAATCGCCTGTTTTGCTTCCTGCACAAATGAGCCTATGTCGCGACCGTTGACGTTGCATTGCACGGTGATAAACCTCTGATTGTTTTCACGGGTTATCTGGCGTGGCCCAACAATTTCCTCGATTTTAGCGAGTTGATTCAGAGGCACGTTGATGCCTCCGGGCGCGGGTATTATGATTTGCCCAATCGCCTCAGGATTGTTTCTTGCCTCCGGAATAAAGCGAACAAGAATGTCGAAGCGACGAATACCTTCAAAAATTTGCCCCGCTACTTCGCCACCTACTGCCGCCCGGATCACTTCCTGCACTTCGGAAACATTAATTCCATAACGGGCAATGGCCTGACGGTCTATGCGAATGAGCAATTGCGGTGTGCCACTGATCTGGTCGGGTTGCACATCTGCGGCCCCTTTGACTTTTTTGACTACAGCGGCTATTTCATCTGCTTTTTCTTTTAGTATTTCCAGGTCATCGCCAAACAGTTTGATGGCCAACTCGGCGCGGACCCCTTCCAGAAGTTCATCCACGGTCATCGCGATGGGCTGGGTGAAGTTGGTGAGCACTCCCTGAATTTCTCCCAGATGTTTGCGTATTGCTTCTTGCAGGTCTTCCTGATTGGAAAATCGCAATTCCTCTTTTGGTTTGAGTAAAATATACATCTCTGAACTATTTACAGGGTCGGTATGGGCACCCACTTCACCACGTCCGATACGTGTCACCGCCCCGGTTACCTCGGGGAATGTGATCAAGCGTTTTTCAACCAGCATGGTTATTCGGGTGCTTTCTTTCAAAGAAATGGAGGGGGCCATGGAAAGGCGGACCACCATTGTTCCCTCTTGTAAAGTGGGAGTGAACTCCGTCCCCAATTGTGGAAAAATAACAGCTCCGGTGAAAAGTAAACCTCCGGCCAGAATAATGGCAAGCAGGCGTTGCGATACAAAAAGTTTAACCAATGGCAAATAAGGTATCGTAATCATCCGTACGAGAAAGTTTTCTTTTTCATCTTTATTCTTAGGTTGCCGCATCAGCATCTGGGAAAGTACCGGAGCCAGAAACAGCGCAAAAATTAAAGAGCCAAACATAGCCAGGGCAACGGTATAGGCCAGAGGTCGAAAGGTTTTTCCTTCTACTCCCTGCAATGTAAACAGGGGCAGGAAAACAATAATTATTATGGAAATCGCGAAAAGAATGGGCCGTCCCACTTCCATGCAGGCGCGAGCTACTATTGTGACACGCGATTCTTCCGGGTCCGACTCACGCAACACGCGGTCAACATTTTCAACCATCACCACGGTTCCATCGACCATCATGCCTATGGCGATGGCCAATCCACCCAAAGACATTAAGTTGGCGGATATGCCGAAATACTTCATCCCCAGCGTTGCAAAGAGCACGGAAAAAGGAATAGAAAGAGCCACCACGATGCTGGGTCTCCAGCCCCCCATAAAAGCCATCAGGACTACGATGACCAGTACGATCCCTTGAACCAGAGCATCGGTAACGGTTTTGACGCATTCCTCAATAAGAGTTTTTTGCTCATAGTAAGAATAATTTTGACTCCCTTGGGCAAAATACGATTGATCTCTTCTAGCTTGGCTTCGGTGCGTTCGATTACAACAGAGGAGTTTGTTCCGAACAATTTGATGACCATACCCGCCACTACTTCGGTGATCCCGTTTCTGGTTTGCACTCCTCTTCTTACGGCTCCACCGATTCGCACCTCGGCTAATTGCTTCAAAAAAACGGGTGTCCCTTCCTTGGATTTAATAATGATATTTTCAACATCCTGAATGGTGGAAGCCAGACCCACGGAGCGAACAATATATTCTTCCGCATTTTTCTCAATAAACTGCGCCCCGACATTAAGATTGTTGGCACGGATTTTTTCAATGACCTGATTGATAGTGACACCATAACGGAGCAAGGCATTCGGGTTGATGAGGACGTGGTATTGTTTTTCGTAACCGCCAATACCCAG
>JAESTE010000189.1 GCA_016763735.1 Nitrospinaceae bacterium
CACTGCACTCGCACCGGTACTTCTCTAGATGAAGAAGATATCAGGAAAGTAGTTGTGGATTAAAGCTCGTCCTTGTAGACCGCAAAACTATTGGTAGGATATACGAGGTGGGTGTCTCCCCATTGCTCGGTCGATTGGGTATCCCATTTTGTTTCATCTTCGAGTAATTTCATACGCACCCCTCCAGACCCTCCGTAAATTAGCAAGGCGATACCATCTCCCGACTCTTCTACTTTGCATGCATAGGCAGAGCAAGGTGTATTGGTGTCTGCATCCCAACCAATGATTTGCACCGGTTGTTCCTTGCCGTTAATATTATATTTGATGCAATACAATTCGCGGATAGGACTGACATCCCGGTATATCATGTCGAAGCTTCGTTCAACATTTGGGTTAGATTCGATCTCTAGAAACAACAAAACTCTCCGGTTAGTGTGGGTATCTTCTATTTTACTATTTTTTTAACGAAACGGGATATGCAAAAAAATCGGGGGATTAATACTGAGACTTTAACATCTCATCGAGGTTAAGCGTTGGCTGTATCTGTTTTTTTTGGGGCTACTTTTGCTGCCGCTGCATCGGCCAGGATTTTTATGAAATTTATAAGGATTCGGGTATCAAAGTGGCCTGTCATATTGTTTTTCATTTCGTTTACCGCGGTAAAGGGGGTGAGTGCCTTGCGGTTTGGTCGTGCCGCCGTCAAGGCTCCAAACACATCCATGATGCTAACCACCCGTGCGTATAACGAAATTCTTTCTCCCTTCATTTGGAAGGGATATCCCGTGCCGTCAAATTTTTCGCGGTGTTCCAAAGCCATTTTCAGAATGTTATCGCTGTAGCATTTCATGTCATTGAGAATTTTTTTTGTTGCAGAGGGAAGTTTGCGAATCATTTGGAATTCTTCCGGTGATAACTCCCCTTCTTTTATAATTACATCATAGGGGATGGATTTTTTGCCTATGGAGAATAGCATTCCACCCAAACCAATTTCCCGTACCGCTTCTGGTTTCATTTTCAATTTATTTGCCAAAGCCATGCAGTACATACCCGTATTGGTACAATGCGTATAAGAGTGATCATCCTTCTTGGTAATAAGAAATACGTCTATAAATTCCAACTTACCCTGAGCCATACAATCTTGAATGGTGCTAACGAGGTCTTCAAGGGTTCGCAGAATCCGGGAGGAGCCAATGTTCTCGAAATATTCTTTGAGGATCTGTTCGTTTAAAAGGTAGGCGGTTTTCAAAACCTTTTTTGGGGACTCCCCATTTTTCAAGGCATCCGATAAGGTTTTTATTTTGAAATCTTTATAGTAATTGATGAGGTCCGTTTCATGGATGAAAAACTCCATGCAGTCGTCCCCATCCATCATCTTTTTAATTTTTTCGTGATTTTCTGGGGTGTAATTGACGAACTTGCGGAATAAAGGCTGATCGTTATCATCGTATTCGGCCAAATACGAAATCTCGAAGCCCTGGTCGCAGGATTTGTTTAAAAAACCGCTATTAATTTCACGGTAAAAATGAGCAATTGAATCCATTATCCGCTTACTTCTCCCCAGAATAAGCCAGCTTATTTTATTGACAGGAGCATAACTTCATTCTCCGCTGACTATTCTATAGTATTTTAATTGGTGAATGTAAACAATATAATTAATAACACCAAAAAAGTCAATATGTTATGAGAAAAATTCCAGAACTTTCTTGCGCTTGGAATTGAGAGGATATCCCTTATTTACGGGATATAAAACCGGACTTTCCAAAATAGTTTTTAAGTTGAGGTTAGGAGCCTTTGGGTTCGTTTCGGAATTTTTTTCAGAAAAACTATTTTTAATTTTCCAATCAGAGGTAAAATAGCAAAAATTTATTGGGCAAATTTTTATAGTAACCGGATAAGGGAGAGAATGACATTATGCATAAACTGGTCCTCTTAAGGCACGGTCAAAGTCAATGGAATCTGGAAAACCGATTTACGGGTTGGACCGACGTAGACTTGACCGATCAGGGAAGAAAAGAGGCCAATGCGGCCGGGGAGCTTTTTCTAAAAGAAGGTTTTACTTTTGACTTGGCCTACACCTCCGTTTTGAAACGCGCGATTCGAACTCTGTGGATCGTTCTCGATAAAATGGATCTGATGTGGATTCCCGTCATTCGCTCCTGGCAACTCAACGAAAGACATTACGGCGCCCTGCAAGGGCTGGATAAAGCAGAAACAGCAGAAAAACATAGCGCGGAACAAGTAAAAATCTGGCGGCGCAGTTATGCAACGCCTCCTCCTCCCTTATCCGATGATGATGAACGTCTTCCTTCCAAAGATGCTCGCTATGTCCAGGTCTCTGCAGAGTTGCTTCCTAAAACCGAAGCCTTGAAACACACGGTAGATCGTTTCATACCCTATTGGTCAGACGAAATTGTACCGTCTATTAAAGCAGGTAAAAAAGTTTTGATCTGTGCGCATGGGAACAGCTTGCGTGCGCTGGTGAAGCATCTGGATCAAGTGAGCGATGAAGAAATTGTGGAATTAAATATTCCAACAGGAATTCCACTGGTCTACGAACTCGATGAAAACTTAAAAGCCATCAAACACTACTACCTGGGTGATCCTGAAGCCGCAAAAAAGGCCGCTGATGCCGTTGCCAACCAGGCTGCTAGCGGTAACAAGAAATAACTCGTTGCGCTGATAAAAAAACTTTTGCTAGTTAGAAACATCCCTTGAACACTATCGGTGGAAATACTTTGCCGTCAGGCGCAGAGCCGACGGGTCAGATTCTCTGGCTCGACTTTATATGAATTTCGATATATCATCTATAGATCCAATTATGAAGTCCGTCTTCCAAAAAACAGGTGGATGCGGATTCTAAAATTCAATTAGGGGAAAACGATTATGTCTCTACCCGCGGATAAAGAAGTAAGCTTTCGGGAAAGTGTCAATCTCTGCTGCGACATGGCTATGGCAACGCTGGATATCCCCGAGGGCATGTCAAAATACATCCGAAATGTTAATAACGTTTATCAAGTTCGGTTTCCCGTTAAAATAAAAGGAGAAATTGAGACGTTTATTGGTTGGAGAGCGGTTCACAGCGATCACAGATTACCGGCGAAAGGTGGAATTCGTTTTGCTCCCACTGTAAACCAGGATGAAGTAGAAGCCCTGGCCGCTCTGATGTCCTATAAATGTGCTTTGGTCGATGTTCCCTTTGGTGGGTCCAAAGGCGGACTCCTCATCGACCCTAAAAAATATGAACGCGATGACATGGAGCGCATTACTCGGCGTTTTGCCTATGAGTTGATTCAGAAAGATTATATTAGTTCCTCCACCAATGTCCCGGCACCCGATATGGGTACGGGTCAGCGAGAGATGGCATGGATCGTCAGTACCTACGCGGCACACCGCCCAGGCGATATCAATCACCTTGCCTGTGTTACAGGAAAGCCGGTAACCATGGGAGGCATTCAGGGTCGCGTTGAAGCAACCGGACGTGGCGTTGTGTTTGGTCTGCGCGAATTTTTCCGCCACCCGGAAGATGTTAAAAATGCCAAGTTGGAAGGAAATTCACTGGAAGATAAAACGATCATTATCCAGGGATTAGGAAATGTCGGTTACTACACCGCTAGCATCTTGCAGGAGGAAGATAGGGCAAAAATCATTGCTATCCTGGAATGGGATGGTGGTTTGTATGACCCTAATGGCATCGATGTTCAGGACGTTCATCAATATAAAATAGATAATAAGGGTGGTGTTAAAGGATACACAAAAGCACAGTATTTTGAAGACGGTAAAGTTTTGCTCGAAAAGGAATGCGACATCCTCATCCCTGCGGCAATGGAAGCCGTCATCAACCGTACCAACGCAGCAAATATTCAAGCAAAGGTTATCGCCGAAGCGGCAAATGGACCCGTTACCTTCGCTGCCGAAACTGTGCTTAAAGAAAAAGGGACCGTTATTATTCCCGATGTTTATTTGAACGCTGGTGGCGTTACGGTGTCCTACTTTGAATGGATAAAAAACCTCTCACACATCCGCTTCGGTCGTATGCAGAGGCGGTATGAAGA
>JAESTE010000190.1 GCA_016763735.1 Nitrospinaceae bacterium
GCGATTTTCGATTTTGGCAATGGCTTTTTTATCTTTTTCTTCGGCGACCTTATGAGACTCGAAATGTGTCATGTCTGAGCTTGCGATAATCAAAACCGATTTTTTTGTTTGCTCTAAAGCTTTGACAATCCCTTCGCTTAATTTTTTGCAGATGGGAAAATCCACTTTTTTCAGACAGATAGGAACAATGAGGAATTTTTTTTTGAGATATTGCAGAAATGGAAGCTGGGTTTCCAACGAATGCTCGAATTGATGTGCAGCAAGGTCAGGCTTTGCTATAGGAGTTTCTTTACATATTATGGTTGCCAGTTCTTCATCGATAGCAATATCGCCCATGGGCATAGACCATATACCCTCTGTCATTACCGAAATATTTTCACCGTGACCTGTATGATTCGGCCCTAATAAAATTACTGTTTCTGGTATCTCGATTCGAGAATACACCGCACCCGCGACATCCCCGGAATAAATGAAGCCAGCGTGGGGAGACACCACTCCAATGGCCTTTCGCTTGTTCTTTGAAAGGTCACCTAAATGAGATGCTATTTTCTTTTCTAATTCGACCGGGTTTTCGGGGTAGAATTTTCCTGCTACTGCTGGTGTGCGTTGATAGGATCGTTTTTTGGAAGGATTCATTTTAGGCTATCCTCTTTCTTGCGAACTCCAAGTTGAAAGAGGAAGACATTTGCCAAGATAAAAAGGTCAGTGGTTTAGAAAATAAGCCCGTTTTTCTTAAGCCAGTCCTCGGTGTTAAACTTTTTGTTGGAAAATTCCTGGAATGCGATTTCTTTTTTGGAAAGCTGTTGCCCATCGATAAACTGAGTCTTTTTAGGCGACTTCCTGCTCGCGCGTTTCTTGGGGGCCGGTTGTTCTTCGGTGAGTTCTTCTTCCACTTCCAACTCAAGCGAGTCGGTCAACACTTCCATTTTAAGGACAAGAACCATAAAACTTTTTGGGCAGATTTCATCGTTTTTTTGGATTTCCGCAACAATTTCTTTCACCTTAGGCGATGTCATTACCGCTTCCGTAATGGCTTTGGATAACTTTTCAAAACTGCGTTCAGCCCCGTCGGATTCACTCACAAAATCCCCCTTTCGGTTTCAAAAAACGAATAATTTTTTATTGCTTGTACTTATCTAACCTTAAACCTCAGCTATTCCCTTGTCAAGAAGACCTTTGTAAAAGCATGAAAATGGAGGATAAGTTATAATCCTCGTTTCACAACGGGTGGTTATAAGAAGCCTGAATTATAGTCAAGGCGGATGTGGTTTTTAAACACTTTCTTTATTGTAAATAGGAAATTTCATAGAAAAGGTTAACGCTTTATGGGTTTTTTTTCAAATATTCTAGCTTCTCCGTCCCTCGTCTGGATCGTGGCGGCAATGGGGTTTTATTTGGTCAATATATTTCTGGGCCTGTTCATTGCCTTTCAGAAAAACACAGTCGATACTCGGAAAATACATAAATACCTGTTTTACTCCATTGCGTTCTGTTTGGTTTACTTTCTTATTATGAATCAGACACATAACGAGAACACGTTGATAGATTATGCGGTGGTTCTTTACATAGTTGCACTCGTCCCCTTCAGCAAACGTTGGGATGTTTTAGCGCACGCTCTGGTTGCGGGGATGGGGCTGATACTCCTGCCCCTGCTCATCGTCCTGCAAATGTAGCCTACATTCTCTATTAAACCCCCTCACCTCAATCCTCTCCCTCGTGGGGGAGAGGAGGAAGAAAAAATCCCTTCTCCCCTGGAGGGAGAAGGTTAGGATGAGGGGGGGGATATTTCTTTTTTATACCTCATCTCACCTATTTGACAGGAAATCGGATAAATGCAAGAATTCTTCCGATCCGCAAAATAATAAATTTAATCCTACTTATGGATGGAAAGTTCCGTTAAGGCTATAGAAAAAGAGACTGAACTCAAGCAGCAAAAATTGGTGGTCTTTTAATTGAATGGAAGAGAAGGTTGAAATTTCCGCCCTCTGATTTGATTCTCAAAGCGACGGAGTTTGAAGCGAGTCATCCCCAATGGGCCAATATTATTAAGAATTATTGGCAAGGTAAAATCCTGGAGTCAGTAGAAAATCCGATTCCTAAACGAATCGCAGAAAAAACAGAAGGATATGATATTAGTAATTTGAAATTCGCCGGGGACGGCCCTATTGATATATCAACTTTTGTCGGACGTTTTGTCCTGCCACGTGCTGAGGGGAATAAATAAAAATAGTGGAAGACCAGCTTGCCGGTCAGTCTGCAATGGCGGCTTTGACGGTGATGTCGCCGTAGACTTTTACTCGACAACCGAGTTTCTGGTGGTCTTCGAGTTTGTGGATTTTTTCAAAGAAAGTGCGCCCGTTGACGTTTTCCATAGGCTCAATTTCTACCACGCATTTGGCGCATAAACCCGTGCCTCGGCAATTGAGGAATTTGTTGAGGCCTTTATAAACCTCGGCATCATTATAAAGAGCTGCCTGCCGTAAATTGGCACCATAACCTGCTTTAAATTCAAAGGTCTCATCCGTTTCGGTATTGATGACTTTAATTTTTGGCATGTTAACCCTTTAGATGTTTAGGTTTCGAGAGCGCTATTAATGCCCGATTACCCGGGCAATGTCAATCCTTAATTCTTTAAGATTTCTTCATCAGATGGGGGCTAATTTGTACCCTGAAAGCAACCCCCTTTATCCCATCGAACAAAACGTATTCTATTGTTCGAGTTGTCAGGGCGAAATCATTGAAACTCAACTATAAAGATAGACCTATTGGTCTGCGGAGCCTGCGCCTCGCTAAATGGAATAATTATGCCCCATTAGTATCTTTTTTCTTTCAGAAAGTCCTGTATTTTGGTCGATGCCGTTTTGGTATCTTGGGCTTCATCTAGAGACAGGGTGATATCGGGTTCGCCTGTAGGTTGTGAGGAGACCTGTATTTCTATCACCTGGTAAGGGTTCGCCAGTAGTCTGAGGTCTTCCTGATCTTCTTTATGGAAAGCGTTGGATGTGGAAATCACCACATGCCCGGCATCGAGAAACAGTTTCGCTACTTCCCCGAGTCGCCTTGCAGACTCATCTTCAACAGTGGACTCGGTTAAATCAGCCGAGACACCCAGATTCACATTTCTACGATCTAAAAGGTAGCTCTGAAAATTGTTCTGAAAAAGACTGTGCTCAAGGGTCCTTGCCAAGGGTCCTTTTCCTGACCCCGGTTCGCCGGTGATGAGGATCAATGCGGCACGGTGTCCATTGCGATAAGCGCGTTCTTCTGGTTTGATATCGCTTTTAATCCAGTTGAAATCGCGGGTACGGACTTCATCTCTGAGTTTGTCTTCTTTGGTTGTCGGACTATAGGTGGTGATGATTCCGCCACCGCAAACATCATATTCATCGACCAATACAAAACGTCCTGTGGTCGCGATTGACCCGAAAAGATCGAAAGCCACTGGAGATCTCGTTTTAAGTGTCAGTTCCGCGACATCATTTTTTGCTATGTAGTCTTGATTGCTTAATGTCTCAAGAGTGGAGGCATCAATGGCTTTTTTAAATTCATGGACTTCGCATTCCACTTCTTGAGTGTTCAGCTTGATTGTGAATTTACGGCCCTTTTCCAGATTGCGTTTTCCCATCCAGAAAACATTGGCATCGAAAGTTGTAGAAACGATAGGTAGCTCATCCATCAAAGTACAAACATCTCCACGCTCGACAAAAATCTGTTCATCCAAAGTGAACCCGATGGACTCCGAAGAAGTTGCTGCGCTGGGTTGTTCGGGTACGCTCCAGGCTTCGATGGTTTTAACGACGGCCTGCTTGTTTGAGGGTGAGAAGATAACACGGTCTCCTACCTTTAGCTTGCCTGATTCCACACGCCCGGCAATGATTCTGCGTTCGTCAAATTTATAGACGTCTTGCACGGGAAAGCGAAAGGGAAGATGATCGGGTCTCGGTTTTTTCTCGAACTGATCCAGCATATTTAAAACAGTGGGGCCTTTGTACCAGGGCATTTCATCTTTTAGTGCGGCAATATTGACACCCAACTTTGCTGAAACGGGGATAAATTCTCTCGCTTCGACTCCTAATGACTCTAAAAATTTGGAGTACTCCGTTTTGATTTTGGAATACACTTTTTCGTCGTATCCCACCAAATCCATTTTGTTGATGACCACCGCCACCTGTGTGAGACCTAGTAGTTTAAGAATATAACCGTGGCGGCGAGATTGCTCTTGCACCCCTTCTTTGGCATCAATGAGAAGAAGCGCGGCTTCTGCATCGGCAGCACCGGTTACCATATTTTTCAGAAACTCTTTATGCCCCGGAGCATCGATGATGACGTATTTTCTTTTTGGGGTATGAAAGAAGATTTGTGAGGTATCGATGGTGATACCCTGTTCCTGTTCTTCTTGCAATGCATCGAGTAGGAAGGCAAACTCGAAATCTTTTCCCTGCTGATTGCAGATGTCTTTGACGAAGTCGATTTTCCCTTCAGGGAGGCTCCCCGTATCCGACAGCAGGCGGCCTACTAAAGTAGATTTGCCGTGATCCACATGACCTACGATAACCATCCGCATCAAGCGGCTGGAAAGTTCTTGCGCGTTTCCGTTATTGCCCATTTACATATACCCTCGGGCTCGCAGTTTCTGCATGGCATAGGTATCTTCCTGATCCTGTGCCCTACCGGAGCGCTCTGATGTTGTTGTGGCGTGTTTTAACTCTTCAACGATTTCTTCCACGTTTTTGGCATTGGAATCTATGGTGCCAGTGCAAGGTGCACAGCCTAATGACCGGTAACGCTTTCCTTCCGGAGTTGCGAAATAGAGAACGATGATGGGAATTTTCTCCCGTAAAATATATTCCCACACATTCAACTCTGTCCAATGAAGAATGGGGTGGATGCGCATGTGCGTGTCGTCCGGAAATGTAGTTTTATATTGATCCCATAACTCGGGCGGCTGATCTTTGAAATTCCATTCAAAGTTTTTATCCCGTGGCGAGAAATATCTTTCCTTGGCGCGAGTGCCTTCTTCATCGCGGCGGATTCCGAGAATGAGTCCGGTGTAGTGATACTCGTCCATTATGCATTGCAGGCCCTGGGTTTTAAGGGCTTCACAGCAAACGATACGTCCTTTTTCGTGGTTCATGCCTTCATCTAAAGCTTTCTGGTTTTTACCGACTACCAGGTTCAGTCCCCACTTCTTGGCATAATGATCACGGTATTCGATCATAGCTGGAATTTTATAAGTGGTGTCTATATGAACCAAAGGGATGGGGCAATGTCCAAAAAAGGCCTTACATGCAAGCCAAACCAATATCGTAGAATCCTTACCAATCGACCATAGCATGGCAAGGTTTTTAAAATTTTTATAGGCCTCACGGAGTATAAAAATGCTCTGATTTTCAAGTTCGTCTAAATGATCCATTTAATTCAATAATTCCTTTAATTTAATGAGATCTTTACAGGTTCTCAGGTACTTCGACAAACTCAGAATAACCCATGCAGTTGTTATGCTGAACTTGTCGAAGTATCTTGTCTTTCCTAATTATGCAAAGCTCTCCAATTTTAATGGGAAAATTCACTTTATCCTGATTTTTCAATAGAATCAAGGGGGATGGAGATTTTACGGGAAATTAAAAGAATGCGCAATAGGAATGCTACATTTTTGGAGCTTTTCAGGAGAAATACTTGTTTATCACATCGGGGAAGGGGCAGTGCAAGCAGTTATTTTGACTCTGAGTGCAGAAATCCTGATAAACCTGCATCAGCCCCTGCACCTGTTTTTCGGAGGTCAGCAGTTGCAGCATTTTTTCCTGGTCGCCAAAAATATAATGTTTCATAAACCGGATTAACTTATTGTCGCTGGCTCCTTTACTGATCTGGAATATATAATTGAGGCGTTCTTCCAGGTCGCCAAACTTGCCAGCGCGGGCAAAAATCAATCCGATGGGAAGGCCAATATTGATAATGATTTCGCGTGACCGGGCAGCACCGATAAGTTGCTGGGAGTCAGCCAAGGTTTTTCCGCCCGGTGTGTAATGCAGCGACCAGTAGTCTGCGGCATCTAAACAGAAAAAGTTTAAAATTTTATCGACCTCTTTTCGGGAGGCATTTTCTTCTTTCATCGTGGAAATAGCTTGAATGAAGTTGGCGAACAGGCCTTTCTTCTCATGAAGAGCAACTATATAAGCCAGTCCCGCAATTCTTCTGTAAGGATAATTTGCCGGACGAATGGCACGAAAACACCAATCCTTTTTTGCCAGCAGAGAATCAGGCAATGCATTTTTGTAACTTTCCGATATTTTTACCAGCTTGCGCAAAGCCGGTATCTCTTTCCAGTTTTCTGAATCCATTAATCCCGAAGCACCGAAAAGCAATGCCTGATAGTGAAGAGCTCCCTCCTCTCCCTTAAACTTTGTAGGAACCAAATCTCTCAACGTAGTAAGAGGCAGAGTGTCGGCAAGAATTTGAAACGGTTGTTTGTTGTTGGGGTACCCCAGAGCTTCTGCGACACCTCGGTAAAAAGTTTGCTCGTATCCCTCGATGATGATCGGGTCGTGAAAGCGTTCCAGTTTTCTTAGCACTCTTGCTTCGCCAGCGGCGTTGAGTAGTTGAGTCAACTTTTCTTCAGATAATTTGGAAAGGGGTTCGTGGCAAAGCCCTACATTGCATTGGTTGAGAACCGGATAGCTTTCAAAATCCAGTTCATCGTTGAGATCGAGGATTCCTTTGGTCAGAAAATCTTTTTTCTCAAAATCGAATGTTGCCTTATTTTTTTTATTATGTTTAGTCGGTTGCTTTCCTCGCCCCTGCCACATATAGACGTGCAGAATGACATTGTCGAAATCCGGGTTCTGAGAATGACCGTGGCTCTCCCAATCGGTAGCATAGACATGCAGTTCCACATCGCCTTCGTAGACTTTGCCGTTGACCTTGATGGTTGCGCTAGTGAAGTCGGGCCCTTTGCCAAAATTCCAGTAGCCGGGGTAGATGATTTCCAGATTCTGATTGTCCTGGGTTTTGAGCTTTGGGGTGCAAAATAACTGGTCGTTCCAGATGCAGCGGATTACTTTTTCGGGGACGCGTATCGTGTGGTCTTCTTCTCTAACTTCAAACTGATTTAAGACGCGGGTAAATTTCAAATAGGCATCTGAAAATTTTTCCGCAGCGATCATTTGATCTTCCATTCAGTGCCGTTGGCGGTATCTTCAATCAGCACACCCATTGCAGTTAATTCGTCGCGACAGCGGTCGGCCTCGGGCCAGTTTTTGGAGCTGCGCGCGGCATTGCGGTCGGCAATCAATGCTTCTATTTTATTTACATCGAGATTAAGGTTTTCGTTTTTGATCGCGAATAATTCCGTTTCGAATTGTTCAGGAGTGCGAGAAAACAATCCGAGAACTTTTCCTGCGTTCAGCCATGCATGGGTAGATACGGCAAAACCTTCCAGACCGTCCTCATTGTTTAACGCCGAGTTGATGTTTCGCAGCCCTTCGTTCAGGCGTGCTATGACTACGGCGGTGTTCAAATCGTCATCCATTGCCGTTTCAATACTTTTTGTTAGAGCATGCTCTTTAACTTTTTTCTGAAAATCTGAAATAGAGCTTGTGTCGAGGTCTTTTAGTTTTTCGTTTGCCCCGGCCAGCCCTTCATAAAATCGAGTCATCACCTTGGTTGCATCTTCGAGGTTCTTTTCGGAGTAATCTATGGGACTGCGGTACTGACTGCTGATTAAGAACAGTCGCAATACTTCCGGGTGATATTTTTTGTAAACATCGCGAAGGGTGAAAAAATTGCCTAATGATTTAGACATCTTTTCCTTGTCGATGTTGACGAATCCGTTGTGAACCCAATAGCGAACTGGCTGTTTGCCAGTGCAACCGCAGGATTGGGCAATTTCATTTTCATGATGCGGAAATACTAAATCTTTGCCGCCGCCATGAATGTCGAACGTATCACCGAGATATTTTTTGCTCATCGCCGAGCATTCGATATGCCAGCCCGGTCTGCCCGGCCCCCATGGGCTGTCCCACGAAGGTTCGCCCGGCTTGCTCTTTTTCCATAACACAAAATCCAGCGGGTCTCTTTTGGTGTCGTTGATTTCGACCCTGGCTCCCGATTGCAGGTCATCAATGTTTTTCCCAGAGAGGCAACCGTATTCCTTGAATGATTTTATGGAATAAAAAACATCGCCTCCTGATTCATAAGCCTTGTCTTGATCGACAAGAGATTGGATCATCTCCAGCATTTCGGGGATGTGATCGGTGGCTTTCGGTTCTTCAGTGGGGGAGGCGATATTGAGTTTCCCCATATCTTCATGAAAAGCTTCGATGTATTTGCGGTTGACCTCCTGCCAATCGATGCCTTCTTCGTTAGCTCGGTTGATGATCTTGTCATCAATGTCGGTGAAGTTGCGGATGAAACAGACATCGTTGCCCAAGTATTGCAGATAGCGGTATAGCGTGTCGAAGACGATAGCCGCGCGGGCGTGACCGACATGACAATAGTCGTAGACGGTTACGCCACAGACATACATACCGACATGCTTTTCTTTTTGCGGGACAAAGTCTTCCTTCTTCCCGCTCATGGTGTTGAATATTTTTAAACTCATCAGATCAATATAACATTCTGATTGTAAAAAGTCAGGGGTGAGAAGGGTGCGAAAATGAACATTTTTAAAACCCCATGTTAAGAGGGATTAATCAGATTGTCTAGATATTGTCTTTGGGCTTATTTAGCCTCAGGGTCTCTCTTGAACAAAGTAATTTGGCGAATTTACTAATGTGCGTTTTTTCTTGCTATTATTTTTTCTTTACTTCTTTTTTATCGTCATAATGTTTTTTGATGGTTGAAGACATATCGTTTATTTTCATTAGTAATTCGGTTCCATGTTCTTTCAGTTTTTCAGGTGAGTCATAAGATTTTGAAAAAAATACGAGTATTTTTTTTATAGACTCTACAGACTCGTCTGCCACATTTGGATTTTTAAAACCAAACATTAACCTGTGTTCTTTGAGTAGAAGCATAAAAGATTGCACTGCGTCTGCATCTCTATTTGGAGTCGTTCCAGTCAGGTATATACGAATACTATCAGGTGAGGAACTGGGACCATATTTTTCCATGGAGCTTTGGGCAGTGTCGCAGGAGAGCTGTAATTTTGTTACCTCAGATGTTTTTCGATGATCAATAATCTGCGCTCTGGCTTCTTTGGCTTGCTTGGCGGCGGTTTTTGCTGCATATGCCTGCCAGATAGCAATACTTGCTCCTATGAGAGATGCTAATGCGCCAATGTCGTCCATTTGCTACGCCTTTAGTATTTTAAGGATTGATTCTTTGCTGAGGTTTTGCTGGTTTGGAAGGTCTTCCCAGATGGTTAACATTCTACGGTAATTATCTAGCGAAGGCATGTGGCTGTTGAAATCAGCAAGCTTAGTTCCATATCGGAGTTCGCTATAACGATCTAAATCCACAATGAAGTATCTGGTGTAAACCATTTGCATTGTTTCATTATTCCCATCGAATCCTGGAAAGCGTATGGATTCTTCATCAATTTCCGATTTGTCATTTAATGTATCGTAGCTGAATTTTAGTGAGGAATACATTTGGAGTATCTCAAGGACTTCTTCACACTGTTTTGCTGACAACTCATCATAAATATGCTCCATCACCCAAGGATAATGAAGAGCAAAGCCATACTCCACAGCTTTACGATCAGTTGCATATGAATCGGCTTCATCAGGGTATAGTTTTTCTAGGATCTTTAACTGATTTGCGATTATAAACCGTTCCTTTTTGCTTAATTCCATATTTTCACCTTCGTCTGTTCCCATAAGTTATCCTCCAGACTGAGTTACAAAAGTCATAATGAATTAATAATCTTGCGCTTTATTTTCAGCAATCCTTATTGTTTTCTTTCAGTCTTTGTAAATTCTGGAAAATTATTCGAAAATGGAGTCGAGGCTTTCCATGATATTTTGCGTTTACATCTGTGGATCGCCGCGCTCCCTCTGGTCGCTCGCGAAGACGTGAAAAGGAGTAAGGTCGCAAGCCACCCCCCTTAGCAGTGATCCTTTGCATAACAGGCGAGATGCTTCGACAA
>JAESTE010000191.1 GCA_016763735.1 Nitrospinaceae bacterium
ATCGTTATATATATTTTCTGGGTTCTTTTAAACCCACGAAAAAAACCAGAAAAAAAACAGATCAGCAAAAAAAACCGTCCAGAGCTTAAAGGAAAAGAGAATAAACAGCAAGCCGCCCTTCCCAGCGCAGATCAAATCCGCAAAGAAAAAAC
This sequence comes from Nitrospinaceae bacterium, assembly GCA_016763735.1. GTDB lineage: Bacteria > Nitrospinota > Nitrospinia > Nitrospinales > VA-1 > UBA8687. Next base: position 153 of record JAESTE010000191.1, read on the forward strand.
CGAGCAAATGAAAAAAGACCCTGAGCTCATCGGACGTGTTCTTCGATATTGGTTAAGAGAAAGGTGAACCGTGGAGACACTACCAACGGATAAGGTTTAACCTTTGCGGGCTTTCACTTCAGCGGCGTGGGCTCTGGCACGCTTCAACATGGCAGATTTTTCTGCATCAGAAAAATCTTTTCGGGGAGTAGGTCCGGGAACAACGTTCCCTGATGATTTTTTTGGAACCGCCTGGGCTTCTGAAGCTACTGCATCAGCCGCTGGAGCCGCCTTCGCTTCAGCAACAGGTGCTGATGACTTTGCAGCGGCCTCGCCTTCTTTCCTTACAAGACGCATTGAAGACCATACATCATTGTTTGGATAGGGGGTATCCAGTCCGATTTTCAAATCCATTCGAATTATTTTCTCATCTGAGCATTCGCTTATCCAAGTATTGGATGCGCCGCCTGGTGCGAAGATAGAATCGATTGGATAATAAGTCCCATTTTTATCCATCAAAGACTTAACCCCGGTTTTATCAAAAAGAGTTAAGGACTCTGCTTTCGTGGGAATTCTCCAATTGTTATAACCGCCGAATTGATCTTTATTTTGGTTAACCCAATCTACATACTGTTCGTGGTCCTGCCAAGTATAAAAAAGCTTTTTATCCAACCATGCATCCGTTTTTTTCCATGTCAAACCGGAGTTCGGATCCGTGATGCTGCCATCCCCGTTATCGACAAAGGGATCACTAACAGGTGCGGCCTTTTTAGCCGCCTCTGCCTTTTTCGCAGCGGATAATTTAGCCTTCTCAGCGGGTGATAACTTTTGTTCATCTGTAGATGTTTCTGCCATATTTTTTTACCGAGCCGTCGAAGGTTCAAGCCCTTCTAATATAACGCTCAAATCTTTTCTAGAATTGGAAAGGGTTTTTAATATTTCTCCCAGCTTTGAGGCTGAAAAAATATCTAAACGTGATTGGAAATCCGTACGGTAATCCGCAGCATTTTGGCGAATCCAATCCACCGCAGTCTGCTCTTGTGCCTCACAATTCAGGTCAGCACATTTTTTATCCAGCAGATTTGTCTGGGATAACCGTATAATTTCACAAATCAAATCTTCTTTGATCTGGCTCATACTATAAATTTTAACACGAAATGGTATAAAGGGCTAAGCCGAAAGCCCAAAAAAAGTTACTCTATAATGGATTTTCCAGCTTGTCAACGCGATAATTTATCCCAACATTAAACCCATATAAAACAACTAATTAAGGCGTGTTTTCAGGCGGGAAAGACTTCCTTTTAGCTGCTCTTTGCAGACCGAGGATCCAGAAACTCCCGCAATCCTTCTCCCAGAAAGTTAAATGACAAAATTGTAAAAAATATAGCCAGTGAAGGAAACAAAATCAAATGCGGATAAAATTTAATCGCTGTCCAACCATCGCTGGCAAGGGTTCCCCAACTGCTGGCGGGAGGCGCAATGCCCAAACCCACAAAACTCAAGGTCGATTCTGCAAGAATCGCAACGGGTACCCGAAAACTAAGAGTCACAACAAGAATTCCTAAAATATTGGGGAAAATTTCCTTCAACATGATTCGGTAATGGCTTGCTCCTAATGCTCTGGCCGCCAGAATAAACGGATACTCCTTTATTCGTAAAACCTCCCCCCGCACCAACCGCGCAATGGTCACCCAACTGACCAGAGTTAAGGCGATGAAAACCCCAACAACCCCACGGCCCATCAATACGGTGATCAAAATTATCATTAAAAGATCAGGCAAAGCAAAAACCACATCGACCACTCGCATCATCAGGTTATCGGTTCGCCCACCTACATAAGCAGAGAAGGTTCCATATATCGTACCAATGATTAACGCAAGCACTGTGGAGAAAACCCCTACAAACAAAGAAACCCGGGAACCGTAAATCATACGCGATAGAAGGTCTCGACCCAGTCGGTCCGTTCCCAGCCAATGCTCTGATCCAGGAAAAGCAAGAATATTCAACGTGTCCTGCTCTTGGTAAGAATATGGAGCGACCCAGGGTGCTAGCACTGCAATCAATAAAAGGATAAATAGAAAACCGCTACTAATTTTAGTAGATGTGTTCATAACTCTATTTCACCGATACTCTGGGGTCCAGCCATCCATAAATCATATCGACCACAATGTTGGCGATAACGATCAATACCGCATAGACCAACGTCACTCCCATGATCAAGGGATAATCTCGATTGGTCACAGCAGTGATGAAAAACCGACCCATGCCGGGAATAGAAAAAATAAACTCGATCACAAAAGACCCGGTGATCAACCCCGCTGTTAAAGGTCCCATCACCGAAACGATAGGGTACATTGAGTTTTTCAAAACATGCCGAAGTAAGATAGAAAATTCTGTCAGTCCTTTAGCACGGGCGGTACGAATATAATCAGAGCCCAGCACATCAAGCACGGTGGTGCGCGTCAACCGGGCAATATAACCAGCAAAACCAGTACCTAACGCAAATGCGGGAAGGATCATATACCGTGGCCCTTCCCACAATGCAGGCGGCAACAAATGCCATTGATGCGAAAATATCCAGACGGATACCGCACCAAAAACAAAACTCGGAACAGAAATTCCCATCGCCGCGAATAACAATATCGATCTATCCAGCAAAGAGTTTTTCCAATAAGCAGAGATCACCCCGGCAGGCACCCCTAGCCCCAGAACGACTAAAACCGCACACATGCCCAATGTAAAAGAAACCGGAAAAGTGTCGCGCAAGATATCGGAGACATCGCGACCAATATATTTGTAGGAGGGGCCTAGGTCACCTTGCAATAACTGCTTCATATAGAGCAGATATTGAATTTCTATAGGTTCATCGAGGTGATACTTGGCTTCGATGTTGGCAATGATTTCCGGGGGAAGAATTTTATCGCTATCAAACGGCCCGCCAGGCACCAGATGCCTGATAATAAAGGTCAGCGTAGCAACAGTAATCAGAACCGGTATCCCTAACAACACCCGTCTGAGAAAAAATCGTAACATGTTTATATTTTAGCATAAGAAAAAAGGGGATTTAGAACATTGCATCGAGCCTCTCCAAAAGTTAAAATTTGTCTGACACCTATTAGAAAGAGGAAAGAGAATTGTTGCGATCCATCCCACTTTTAAGTCTAGCCTCCTTGCTTTCTTTTGCGATATATTTTAATGGGATTAAAATCAGGACCGATTCTGGTAACTCTCTCAAAGTCCTTTTAGTATCCTCTCAGCCCAAAAAAGGAAAGCTCCTAAAAAAATACCATTACCAAGAGGGTCTACAATTAATCCTTGAAAAGCGATTCGAGGAAGCTCTATCCCTTTTAAAACCAATCTTACATGAGGAACCCGATTTTAAGCGCACGGGCTATTTAATAGGCTATGCATATCAAAAATTAGAAAACAACGAAAAAGCCATTACCGCCTACGAAATCTACCTAAAAAATGACAAGCAAGATTATCAGGCGGTTTTCAACTTGGCGTTCGCATATATGGAAGCCAATCAATACACTAAGTCGATTGAAGTTTTCAGTAAAACCTTGGACCAAAAACCGGACTATCTTGAGGTCCACCTGCACCTGTCAATTTGCCATAACAAACTAGGCAATAATATTAAGGCTGAACAACACCTCAAATTATGGGACTCCAGAAACATTGAAAAGTTACCATGACTCCCATTTCAAAAAATTCCCCTTTTATCTGCCTTGACTGATATATAATAAACGGTCGCTTTAAACCTATTCACGCATATTAATGAACTATCCTTCTTTAAGAGAATTTATCGACCGCCTTGAATTCGAAAACGAACTCATTCGAATTCAAGAGCAGGTATCTCCAATTCTTGAAATTTCCGAAATCACTGACCGAGTCTCAAAGCAAACCGGCGGCGGTAAAGCACTGCTTTTTGAAAATGTAGAAGGTAGTTCCATGCCTGTATTGATCAACGCTTTCGGCAGTCAAAAAAGGATGAACGCCTCTCTTGGGGTGCACGATATTGAGGAGATACCTAAAAGAATCGAACGCTATTTAAAAATACAGCCGCCCACAACCTTGTTGGACAAAGCAAAGCTTTTACCCATGCTCTTACAGGCAACACAGTTTCCGCCTAAGCTGGTCGGAGCCGCCAAAGCCCCCTGTCAAGAGGTGGTGCATCTCAATGACAATGTCAATCTCGACCGAATCCCCATTCTGCAATGCTGGCCTCAAGACGCAGGACGGTTCATAACTTTTCCTATTGTCATCAACCGAAGTGTTGACCGTAAAGTAAAGAACGTCGGACTCTACCGCATGCAAGTCTACGACTCAAAAACAACAGGCATGCACTGGCACATCCATAAAGACGGTGCCCATTTTTTCCATGAATATCAAAAGCAGAATAAAGTGATGGAGGTTGCCGTTGCAATTGGTGCAGACCCAGCTTCTTGTTACGCGGCATCCGCTCCCCTGCCGTACGGCATTGATGAGTTTCTGCTTGCGGGTTTCATCAGAAAGCAGAGCGTGCCTGTCGTAAAATGCAAAACCGTCGATCTGGAAGTTCCGGCTAATGCTGAAATTGTTCTCGAAGGATTTATCGATCCATCCGAAATGCGACTGGAAGGCCCTTTCGGAGATCATACGGGTTACTATTCACAGGATGGAGATTATCCTGTCTTTCACCTTACGGCTATCACACACCGGAAAGACCCTATTTACCAGACAACAATAGTGGGCAAGCCACCGCAGGAAGATTTTTATCTAGGCCGCGCCACTGAGCGCATCTTCCTTCCTCTCATGCGAACCCAGCTCCCTGAAATCGTCGATATGGATATGCCGGTTGAAGGAGTGTTCCATAACTGTGTCATCGTCTCCATTGATAAGCGCTATCCCATGCAGTCGCGCCGCCTGATGAGTGCCCTCTGGGGACCGGGACAAATGAGTTTCGTAAAAACCATCATCACGGTTGACAGTAAAGTCGATGTCCACAATTACCATGAGTTGGTCAAACTACTACTAGACAAAGTAAACTTTGAACGCGACCTGTTTTTCTCAGAAGGAGTGCTTGATGTACTCAACCACGGCTCCGACAACATGCTTTATGGATCTAAACTTGGCATTGATCTAACCGAAAAAGTAGAAGGTGAACCGGGCTATGGAGAAAAT
>JAESTE010000192.1 GCA_016763735.1 Nitrospinaceae bacterium
CCACTACCCCATCCTGCTCGGCAATAATGTCAATTTCACCTAACTCGCAGCGAAAGTTCTTCTCGATAATTCGATAGCCCTTCTTTTTCAAATAGGCTTCCGCCGCATTTTCGCCTTCACGTCCAAGTTTCAGTCTTTTTTCAGTCATACAGAACTAATGAGCATCATTCCAGTTTTCGCCCCATCCCATATCAACTAGCAGGGGAACCTTAAGTGGCATGACTTCTTCCATTTCCTTTTTGACAAGTTCACGCATTTCTTCTTCCTCTTTCGGGAGGCACTCAAACACCAGTTCATCATGTACTTGCAGAATCATGCGAGATTTTAACTTTCTCTGTTTTATTTCCCTGTCCAGGTTAATCATCGCAAGCTTGATCAGGTCCGCTGCGCTTCCCTGTACCGGAGAATTGATAGCGACTCTTTCCGCCGCTTCCCGTGCTTGCCGGTTTTTACTGTTGAGATCTGGTAAATAACGTTTTCGGTTCATCAAAGTCAGGGTGTAACCGGTTTGCCTCGCATTTTCAATTGTCTTCTCCATATAAACTTTAACATTCCTATAAAGCTGGAAATATTGATCGATGAATTTTTTGGCTTCCTTTGGATAAATTTTCAATTGCTGCGACAAACCGAACGCGCTTAATCCATAAACGATACCAAAATTTACCGCTTTAGCCATACGCCGCGCTTCGGCATCCAAACGATTAGCAGTGGTCCCGAATATTTCCATTGCCGTCCGCGTATGAATGTCTTCACCATTTAAAAAAGCATCCATCAGCGCTTCATCCTCCGATAAATGGGCAAGTATTCTCAACTCTACTTGTGAATAGTCCGCCGACAGAAGTTTGTTCTCCCCTTCCGCAATAAACGCTTTACGGATCTCGCGTCCCATTTCAGTTCGTATGGGAATATTCTGCAAATTTGGATTGCTACTGCTCAATCTCCCTGTCGCGGCTACCGACTGATTAAACGAAGTGTGAACACGTCCTGTCTTATTAAATATTTCCTCCTGCAATGCGTCCACATAAGTCGATTTGAGCTTTCCCATCTGCCTGTAAATAAGGATGGCTTCAGGGAGTTCGTGTTCAGATGAAAGTTCCTCAAGCACCGAAACATCTGTAGAGAAACCGCTTTTGGTTTTCTTTATGACTGGCAATTCCAGCTTCTCAAATAAAATCACCGAAAGCTGTTTTGGCGAGTTGATATTGAATTGTTCTCCGGCTAAATCATAAATCTCTTTTTCCTTCTGTTGGAGCAACTCATGAAGCTTTTGAGAAAGCTTTTGCAAATGGGGTTTATCCAGAGCCATTCCCTGCAATTCCATATCACCAAGCACTTCCAGAAGTGGCAGTTCCAATTTTTCAAAAATTTTAAGATCATCGCCTTTGAGAAGGGCTGAAAGCTTTCCGTACAAACGCCAGGTTATGTCTGAATCTTCTGCCGCATATTCGGTTGCCCTTTCAACATCCACGGCGTCAAACCCAATTTCCTTGGATGCCGTACCCACCACATCTTTATACTTAATGGTTGTATGGCCCAGATGTTCGAGAGCCAGAGCGTCCAGGTTATGACCGCGACTGGAAGGGTTCAACAGATAAGAAGCGAGCATGGTGTCGAAGGCAATACCTTGAAGATGTATCCCTTCATTTTTTAATACGATAAAGTCGTATTTTATATTTTGGCCTACCTTTTTAATATTTGGATCTTCGAGAAGGGGCTTGAGTTTTTCAAAAACCCACGTCACCCCCAGTTGATCCGGCACTCCCAGATAACTATGCGCCAGAGGGATGTAGCAGGCCTCCCCTTCATCACATGAAAAGGAAATCCCCACGGCTCTCGCCTTAACCGGTCGCAGGCTGGTTGTTTCCAGATCCAACGCAAATATCTTTTTTTCCTTGAGCTTTTTAATCCATTTATTGAAATCTGCTTCCGTTAAAACAGTCTCATAATTTTGCTTGATGGACTCATTAATTTCTTTACTCTCTTCACCACTTTCCCCATCACTCTCTTCCAAGCCCGTCAACATTGAAGAAAATTCAAATTCAGAAAACAGTTTCTTTAAATCTTCATTTTTAGAGGGGCGTACTTTCAAATCCTCCAACGAACAATCCAGCTTCATTGCGGTGTCGATGGTGACCAGCTTGCGACTCAAGAGAGCCAGCTCTTTATCCTGCACCAGTTTTTCTTTAAGCTTTTTCTTTTCTATTTCATCGATGCATTTATAAAGCTCATCAATCGACCCATACTTCTGAATGAGTTCCATTGCGGTTTTAGGACCTACCCCTTTTACACCAGGGATATTGTCGCTGGAATCTCCCATCAATCCCATGACCTCAATCACTTTCTCCGGCAGCACACCAAACTTTTCTTCAACTTCTTTAATCCCGAACCATTTATTTTTCATGGTGTCCAGCATTTGAACTTCGGGACTTACCAATTGCATCATATCTTTGTCACCGCTGACAATGACCACACGATATCCGGCCTTCTCCCCTTGCAGAGCCAGAGTGCCAATAATGTCATCGGCTTCAAAACCCGGAACTCGGACGCTGGCAATGTTGTAAGCAGCCACCAGCGGCTCAAAATAGGGAAATTGTTTGACCAAATCTTCAGGTGGCGCATCACGGTTTGCCTTGTATTCGGGATAAATATCATGGCGGAAGGTTTTCTCCTTACTATCAAATGCAACGCACAAGTAGTCTGGCTTCTCATCTTTCACCACCTTTTGCAGCATATTGATAAAACCGTATAACGCGTTGGTGGGGAACCCTGTGGACGTTGAAAGAAACTGCCTGATCCCAAAATAGGCCCGAAAAATATAGGAAGAACCATCAATAATATATAGAGATTTTGGTTTGCTCATTAATTACCCGACTGAAAAATTAAAAAACCAAGTATAAAGTCGCGGCTTTACCGTGTCTAATCATTTGTGATATGATTGCGGGGTCATTTACCTATAAACTTATTGAATTAAAAGGCTTAAACGAGCCCCTTAAAAACTATGCGTGCCCCTAAAGGTTCACCCTCGAAACAGAAATCGCAAACCATCATCGATACGGCTCGCAGAGCTTTGAAAATTGAAAGTAAGGCGGTGGCAGATTTAGTCGACCGCATCGATGAAAGTTTTGTAAACGTCGTTCACCATATCGATCAATGTCAGCACCTCATTATCACCGGTATGGGAAAGTCCGGGTTGATAGGAAATAAGATTGCCGCCACTTTTTCCAGCCTGGGTTTGCCGACCTTGTTTCTACATGCAGCAGAAGCCAGCCACGGTGATCTGGGAATGATAGTTGAAAATGACACCGTGATTGCAATTTCAAATAGTGGTGAAACAGAAGAAATTATAAAGCTACTCCCCTCGTTCAAGAGAATAAATTGCACCCTGGTTGCGATGACAGGAAAACCCACATCGACCCTTGCAAAATGCAGTGATTTTATTTTGGATGTCAGTGTTCAAGAAGAAGCCTGTTCGATAGATTTAGTCCCTACAGCCAGCACGACGGCGACCTTGGCTCTAGGCGATGCGTTAGCAGTGGCCCTCATGGAACTACGAGGTATTAGAAAAGAAGACTTCGCGCAAAACCATCCCGGTGGCAGTTTAGGCCGACGTTTATTGACAACCGTTGAAGATCTGATGCACTCCGGCGATGCCATTCCAAAAGTTTTTGAGGATGCAGACTCGCGATTGGTGATTGGAGAAATTTCAAAAAAGCGACTTGGTGTTACCTTGGTTACAGACCACAATGGGAATCTCAAAGGTATGGTAACGGATGGTGACTTAAGACGGCTGATGGAAAAAGAAAAAGATCTAACTCAACTGAAAGCATCAAACATGATGGCTAAAAACCCCAAGACCATTGCAAGAGAAACCCTTGCAGCCAAAGCAGTCCAGATAATGGAAGAACATTCCATAACATCCCTTATCGTCTCTGAAGAAGGTAAAGTTCAAGGGATCATTCACCTGCACGACATACTCAAGGCAGGCATCGTTTAATTAATTTCTAGAGCATAAAAATTATGACAGGCCAGGAACTCCGCGCTAAATTTTTGCAATATTTTAAAGACCGGCAACACACCGTCGTATCCAGTTATCCACTGGTTCCTAAAAATGACCCAACTTTGTTATTTACAAATGCCGGTATGGTTCAGTTTAAAGATATATTTCTCGGTGACGAAAAGCGCGACTACACTCGCGCAGTAAGCGTACAAAAATGTGTACGCGCCGGTGGCAAACATAATGACTTGGAAATGGTCGGTCGTACTGCCCGACACCATACTTTCTTTGAAATGCTGGGGAATTTCTCGTTCGGTGATTATTTCAAGAAAGAAGCTATTCAGTATGGATGGGAATTCTTAACCGAAGTGATTGGATTACCACGCGACCGTCTCTATATTTCGGTTTTCAATGAAGATGATGACGCCTACAACATTTGGGCGAATGATATGAAAATGCCGCGAGAGCGGATTTATAGAATGGGAGAAAAAGACAATTTCTGGGCGATGGGTCCAACAGGACCTTGCGGGCCCTGCTCCGAAATATTTATCGATCAGGGCAAAGCGCTCGGTTGTGGCAAAGCGAGCTGTGCCGTGGGTTGTGATTGCGACCGTTACCTTGAAATATGGAACCTGGTATTCATGCAATACGATCGCGACAAATCCGGAAAACTGACACCTCTCCCCAAACCCAGCATAGATACAGGGATGGGATTGGAACGTCTGGCCGCCGTGGTTCAAGGGCGCACAACCAACTACGACACAGACCTGATGATGTCGATCATCAATGAGTCCGCAAAAATCACCGGACGCGAATATGGCAAAGACGACGAAGTCAATGTATCACTTCGAGTGCTGA
>JAESTE010000017.1 GCA_016763735.1 Nitrospinaceae bacterium
AATCATAAAATCTGGATCGCCGCGCTTCGCTCGCGATGACGGGCAATTGTTCACCTTCGTCTTTTCCCCGCGCAGGGATGTGGATTCCTTGGTTGGAGTTAAAAATCCAACCCTCCCCAAATCCCTCCCTATGAAGGGAGGGGATTAAAAGGGCGTAACAATTCCTATCAACAAATTACATGACCTTTACAGCGATGACAGGCCATGTTCGCCTTTTCCCTTTTCCTCACGCAGGGGTATAATCGGTGGATATGATCGAACTTGTTCTCATTTTCCATTTTCTAACTATCTTGTTTGTTCTTTTCGGATTCCCGATCGGACTCAAATACAACCTGCGTCGGTTCCGTATTTTTCATGCTTGTGTGCTGGCCTATATTTCTATGCTGATGGTTATGGGCAAGCCTTGCCCTTTAACGATTCTTGAAGAGGGGTTACGGGGCGGTGCTGTTTACCAAGGTTCTTTTATAGCCACCTGGTTGAACCGCATCATCTATCTGGAAGGGATAGATGCTGGGTTTGTGGTTTATATGGCAGTGGCGTTCACCGTTCTGGTGGCGGCCTCCTTTTTCTGGAAGCCCTTAAACCGGAGTGCCTCCGGTGGCAGTGAAAAACAAGAACAGTAAAAAGGGCAAAACTTCTATCTAGAAGCTTGAGGACTTTTGTTTTGCAGAACGGGAATAGACCTACGGCCTCCCACGCTAGTGGGTTGCGACCCACGCTGGTGGGTGGTAGAATTGCTGTACCTCAGCGGAACCCCCTCAGGGGATTTTGCATCTAAACCTTATATTTAAGATATTTACGCGTTTTTTACGAAAAACTTAAGCGAAAGGCTGCAAGGCAGCGTATGGCGATTCAATTCACAAAAATGAGTGGCAGCGGTAACGATTTCATCATAATCGACAACCGCGTGCCGGTGATGGACGACAATAAGAAAGTCGATTTCGTCAAACGTGTTTGTGACCGCAAGATGTCTATCGGGGCTGATGGCGTTATTTTTGTCGAAAATTCGGACAAAGCTGACATCAAATGGGATTTTTATAACGACGATGGCTCGTCTGCTGAGATGTGCGGCAACGGCGGTCGTTGTGTTGCGCGTTATGCGGTGGAAAAAGGAATTGCCTCGGCGGAACTGACTCTTGAAACGTTGGCGGGGATCATTGGCGCGAAAGTCGATGGGGCCAATGTGCGGGTCAAGCTGACTGCCCCTGAAAACTTGCGCAAAGATATTGCTGTAGATATAAACGGCGCCCATTACCAGATCGACAGTCTCAATACGGGTGTGCCACACGCGATCATTTATTCAGACAACGTTGAAGAAAATAATGTGAAGGAAGTGGGCCATGGAGTCCGTTTCCACGATGCGTTTGCTCCGTCAGGAACCAATGTCAACTTTGTCGAAAAGGTTGGCGACCATGCTTTGAAGGTTCGCACTTACGAGCGCGGTGTCGAAGATGAGACGCTGGCTTGTGGCACGGGTTGTGTGGCTTCGGCTTTGCTCTCGTCGTATAAAAATTTAGTACAACCTCCGGTTGAAGTGGAAACACGCGGAGGCGAGATTTTAAAAGTAGATTTCGACCCCTCGAACGGGGCAGAGGTGACAGATGTCTATCTCGAAGGCCTTACTCGAATTGCTTTTGAAGGCACTCTTAAAGAATATTAATCATTCCAGGAAAAATTATGTTTGAAGGATCTTATGTTGCGATAGTCACTCCGTTCAAAAACGGCAAGGTGGATGCGGCGGCCCTGAAAGGGCTGGTTGAGTTTCACATTGAGAATGGAACCAGCGGCATTGTCCCCTGCGGCACCACTGGGGAATCGGCAACGTTGGTTCGTGCAGAACACGAAGAGGTTATTCGTATCACAGTAGAAACCTGTGAGGGCCGGATACCTGTGCTCGCGGGTACGGGGTCGAACGCCACGCACGAAGCCATCGAACTGACGCAAAGCGCAGAAAAGCTTGGTGCCGATGGGGCGTTGCTCATCACGCCTTATTACAACAAGCCAACGCAGGAAGGTCTTTATCAGCATTTCACCGCTGTCGCAAAAGAAACCAAACTGCCCATCGTTCTTTACAATGTGCCGAGTCGAACGGCGATCAATATGTTACCGGCAACGGTGGCACGGCTTGCAAAAATTGAAAATATTGTGGGCATCAAAGAAGCTTCGGGCGATCTTGTGCAGATCAGTGAAATCATTCAAGCTTGCGAGTCGGACTTCTCAGTCATTTCCGGGGAAGATTCGCTCAACTGGCCGATCTTGGCTTTGGGTGGTAAAGGTTTTATCTCTGTCACCTCGAATATCGTTCCGGACAAACTTGCTCGGCTTTATAAAGCCGCTATTGAAGAGGATATTGAAACTGCACGGTCTTTGCATTACGAGTTGCTGAAACTCAACGACATCATGTTTGTCGAGACGAATCCTATTCCGGTTAAAGCCGCGCTCGCCATTATGGGCCGCATAGATACCGAGTTCCGTTTGCCGCTTTGTCCACCGTCTGACGACAATCTTAATAAGCTGAAATCCGTTCTTAAAGAATACTCACTGGCGTAACGCAGATATTTGACCTCATTTAATTGTTAACAGGAGCAGATGTTTTGACGAAGATATTAGTTATAGGAATTGCGGGTCGCATGGGCAAAACCATTGCCGAGTGCATTGATGATACCGATGGTGTTGAGCTGGGTGGCGGAACCGAACGCGCGGGTAGCGATTTAATAGGTCAGGATGCCGGAGAAGTGTCGGGCCTTGGTAAAAAGGGAGTGCTGGTGGTGGATGACCCGGCGAAGGCTCTTGAAACCTGTGATGTCGCGATAGATTTTTCCACTCCGGCTTCCAGTATGTTCACTCTCAACGCGGCGGCGAATAAAGGGAAATCGGTAGTGGTGGGTACGACGGGATTTTCCTCCGAACAGAAAAAAGAAATTGCAGAGCTTGCTAAACAAATACCTCTAATTGTCGCGCCCAATATGAGCATTGGCGTTAATGTTTTGTTCAAACTGGTAGCTGATGCGGCGCGTGTTTTGGGTGATGATTATGATGTGGAAATTGTTGAGGCTCACCATAAGTTTAAGAAAGATGCGCCCAGCGGCACGGCGGTTCGCATCTCTGAAATTATTGCCGATTCGTTAGGGCGTGATCTCAATGAGGTGGGAGTTTATGGAAGGCACGGTATAACCGAACGTACCGCCAAGGAAATTGGCATTCATACGGTGCGTGCGGGAGACATCATTGGTGAGCATCGCGTGCTGTTTGGCGGTATGGGAGAAAACTTCGAAATTTTTCACCGAGCGCAAAGCAGGCAAACTTTTGCCCGCGGATCCATCCGTGCGGCGCAATGGATTCTTCAGCAGCCCAACGGTATCTACGATATGCAGGATGTTTTAGGATTGCGATAATGCGGTAAAAAAAGCCATGGAAAAACCAACTGAAGTAAAAAATAAGAAGAGTGCAGCTTTTCAATTTATTCGGCGGGATTTTCTAAAGCTTCTATCCTTTACCGGTCTCTCCACTCTGTTGCCGGGTCGTGTTTCTGCGAAGGATGATTGGCGCAACGATAAAAGTATACCCAAACAGTACATACAAAATCGCGATCTTCCCGATTTCCATATTCGTAGCGCAAACCCTTTTATGGGGGTTGATATGGGGGCATGGGGCTTGGCCGTTGGCGGTATGGTGAAGAACCCCGTCGGGCTCAGCTATGAAGATTTATTTGGGATGAAAATGATTTCCCAGGTTTCCCGTCTCAAGTGCGTCGAATGCTGGTCGGCAAAAGCGGAGTGGCAAGGCTTTCAGTTTTCTGAATTGGTGGAAATGGTTCAGCCAGACCCTGCCGCGAAATTTGTTTATATTCAGTCTGCCGATTCCTATTACGAAAGTTTTGCTATCGAAGAACTCTTGCGTCCGCGTGTGTTATTTGTTCTACGGATGAACGGAAAGTCTTTAAGCAAAGACCACGGTTATCCGTTGCGGTTGATCGCGCCGTTTAAATACGGCTACAAAAATATCAAGTACATCACCAGTATCAAGTTCATGGATACCCGGAAAAGAAATTACTGGGCTAACAGCGGCCCCTATTCTGTAGATGGAACGATTCAACCGGGTATCGACCATCCCCTCGACTATAATAAGAAACCTTTGCCGATTAACGGCGGTGAAGTTTTCCACTTCTTCGACCGGCGAGCCGCCGGTGGCAAATAGTCGACACCCGATAAGCTAAAAATGTCGTAAAGCCTTTTTCAATGGTTTGTTTTCGTTCCCTTCAAATTCTGTGGAGCCTGTGCTGAGCGAAGTCGAAGTGCTTAAGATGACATATGATTGAAGATCTTAAATCCGCCTCATCCCTGCCCTCTCCCTCGTGGGGGAGAGGGGGCCAAAAGTTCCTTCTCCCCTGGAGGGAGAAGGTTAGGATGAGGGGGGTAATGATTTTTTTATCCCTATTTTTATTTTCCTGCGATTCATACGAAGTAAAACAAATTAAGGTGGCTGTTCCTGCTGATGTTCAGGTTCCTGATGGGATGGTTTATATACCCGCCGGGGAATTTATTATGGGGCATAAAGAAGAGCCTCGAACGCGGCTGGGTATAACCGTGCCTTCGCATGCCTACCTTATTGACCGTTATGAAGTGAGCCACGAACAGTACAAAAATTTTCGTGCAGGGCATAGTTTTCATCCCAAGTCAGCAACTTATCCGGTGACTCATGTTTCCTATTCGGACTCTTTGGAATATTGTCAGGCAAACGGTAAACGCTTGCCAACAGAGATCGAATGGGAAAAAGCGGCGAGAGGTACGGATGGCAGAAAATGGCCGTGGAGAGTGTTTTCCGGTCATCCCAATAACGGATTTTCAGGTTTCACTTCTGAGCCAGTTGACAAGAGAAAGGAATGGATCAGTCCCTATGGCGTTTATGCAATGGGACACAATGTATGGGAATGGATTGGCGAAGGATATACTTATTTGGGGCAACCTGAAAGAGAACGCGATCGGTTTAAAATTATACGCGGCGGATTGTTGCAGACTCATATCACAATAAAGTTTTCACCCACCTATTTTAGAAACTGGATGGACCCAGAATCTAAACTTAATTTTATTGGTTTTCGTTGTGCGAAAGATGTTGGCTGAGGAAAAATAGGAGAGTAATACTGTGGGTTAGAAATCGCCTCTAAGGTGATTGGTGATTTCTTTAGCCGCGCGTTCAAACAATTTCTCTTCAGAGCCGCCGGTAGGCCCACCCGTTACCCAGGAATTAACTTCCCATGCGCCGACCATATCACTGCCATCAAAAAGTGCGGCTTTGACTCTTAATTTGGCTCGGGCCGAGTCAGACAATCCCATGGATGCGATTCGTAGGGCGCGGTTGCCTTCATCGAATTCGAGAATTTTATATTTCAGGCGGTAGCGGGCACTTTCCCCTGCGAGGGCATAACTGGTGTCGACCATTGCATCTTCAATGGCTCCTTGTAATTGAGAACCAGCATCCTGCAAATCAAAATCCCGCGCGGTCATATCGATAAGAACTATGGTGTTTTCAGAGTTTGAATATCGCTTTTTAGTGACCGAATCCACTCCCGAGCACGCAGGTAGAGTCAGCAGGGAGAGTATTAAAATTTGAGTGATGATTTTCATAGTTCTATTTGAAAGATTTAACTTTCTATATTCTAACAAAATTCAACCCATTTTTACAATGCCAGCATGACAAAGCCTGAATATTAGCAAAAGGCGCAAAACTTCTATCCAGAAGCTTGAGGGTTTTTGTTTTGCAGAACGGGAATAGACCTATGGCCCCCCACGCTAGTGGGCTGCTCGCCGCAGGGGCAAAACTTCTACCCAGAAGCTTGAGGGTTTTTGTTTTGCAGAACGGGAATAGACCTATGGCCTCCCACGCTAGTGGGTGAACCAGTGGAGGACGCTTTCTTCAAATTCGCTGAACCAGAGCTGGACCTCAATGGGGATGAGGCTATTGATATAAGTCATATATCCGGTGGCGAGAACGATTCCTAATATGATTAACAAAATTCCACTGAACAGGTTGGTGGTGTGGAGGAAAACAGTTTTCCCACCGATGGGAATATCCCATCCCTTTCCGCGAAGCAGAGTCCAGAACATTCCGTCTTTTGGCAGATTACCGCACAAGGTGGCGACTAGGATCAGAGGCAGGCCGAGTCCGACCGCGTAAAAGAATAAAAGGTTCATTCCCTGCAAGACCGTTTTTTCAGAAGCCGCCAGCATGAGAATGCTGGAGAGAACGGGACCAACACATGGAGTCCAGCCGAGGGCAAAGGTGGCACCGAATAGAAAGAACCCGATAAACGTGGAAGCTGGTTTTCCCTGGAAACTGGCTCCTGAAAACCCTTTGCCAAATAAGGTCATGACACCGAAGACGACAACGATGCCGCCACCGATTTGTGAAATTTGAAACATATAGTCGCGTAATAATTGTCCCAGTACGCTGGCGGAGGCTCCCATTGCAACAAACAGACTGGCAAGTCCGAAAAAGAAAGCGAGTGACATCATGCCCATGCGTGCCCGGTCGGTTTGCGCGGTCACGGCAAAATAAGCGGGCAGGATGGGTAAGGTGCATGGGGATAAAAAACTAAAAACACCCGCGATAAATGCAAGAAGGGTTAAGACTAGAATTCCTGAATCGGGAAGATTGGGTTTAGGTGCAAACGGATTGAACGGAGCTGCCGTTTTGGATGCTGTGTTTAGTGAGGCAGGTTTTTCAATGGTGCCGGTTGTAGTCGAAGAATTTGTGGATTGACCCGATAAAGACAATCCGGTTTTCATTGCTGTTGGTTTGTTTTCACTGGTACAGCGAAATCCGACATCGGGGCCTGGCTCATCAGGATTTGCAAATTGCCGATAACCGCTACGTGCAAACATTTTAATGGCATCCGCATACATGGGGAAATGACCTATATCACTTGCTGAGTGGCCGCGAATTATTTTGTATCCCGAGTCGTAGTAATCGTTTTTATGAGTGCTGCCTTTATAAGGTTTGTAGTCGTCTGCTACCCATTCCCAAACATTTCCTATCAGGTCGTGTATACCCTCTTTGCTTGCAGATTTTGGGAAGCTTCCTACAGCGGCAGGTTTGTTCTTGCTACCGGCCCGGTTTGAAAGATGTGCAATGTTGGGTTGAAATTCGTTTCCCCATGGATATTCATTGCCATTGGTTCCTTTGGCGGCGCGCTCCCATTGTTTTTCGCTGGGCAATTTTTTTTCTGCCCATTGACAAAAGTTGGCGGCATCGAACCAGGTCACCCATGTGACGGGTTCCTTATTTTTTCCTGCGGCAAAATTACTGCCTATCCAGTTCCTGGGCGGGACGGCTTCTAAAGCATCAACATATTTTTTGTAACGTTCGTTAGTGACCTCA
The DNA here is from genome assembly GCA_016763735.1 of Nitrospinaceae bacterium. Taxonomy (GTDB): domain Bacteria; phylum Nitrospinota; class Nitrospinia; order Nitrospinales; family VA-1; genus UBA8687. Next base: position 7,378 of record JAESTE010000017.1, read on the forward strand.
AAGGAGTCAATATAAAATCCTTTTATGAAAATTTTTTGTTGAGGACTTTCATCTGCATACCAAGGTTTGGGGATGCCCATGGAAAGTGCCTCGGCGGTTTCATCTTTTTTATTAGTGCCGAAAATAAAATGTCCAGAGGGTATATGAACCATTTCCCCTTCCAGAGAATGATCCGTCTGGGTCCAGCCAGAAGAGGAAATGAAGAGAAAAGAAATTGCGAGAGTAAGCGATAAAAAATTTTAGGCGAAGTGGCAAGGGCTTATCCTTTATTTGAGAAGGTTTTCAAAATAAAGAATATTACTGGGCGTGGCCCAGTCTTCTGCGCCAAACAGGGCACCGATAATTTCCCCTTCAGGGTCGATCATAAAAGTGGAGGGAAGGCTGGTCACACCAAATGCGTTGCTGGCTTTTAGCCGCTGGTCGAGAAGGATAGAAAAGTTGAGATTATTTGCTTTGACAAAAGGTTTAACAACTGTTGAGCCAAACATATCGTTTGAAATGGCGAGCAGTGCAAATTTTCTATTTTTGAATCGTTGATAGAGGGCTTCTAAAGAAGGCATTTCTACTTTGCAGGGCCCACACCAGGTAGCCCAGAAGTTTACCAGAACATATTTTCCACGAAACTGACTGAGGCTGACTTCTTCTCCATCCAAGTTTTTTAATGTGAAGTTAGGAGCTTCCGTTCCTTCCTCCTCTGCTGCTTGAGCGGAGGCATGCAAAATAAAAAGCAAGGCCACGCACGAAAAGGCCAGGAAAATTTTTTTAGGGATCGAACTTTTCACGGATGGTTTATTTTTGATGAAAAAAAGCGGGGTAATTGAAAAACGGTGTTTAAATTGCTTACTCGACAGCTTCTATACAGCGTACCATGGGAACGGCTTTTTTAAGTGCTTTTTCGATTCCCATTTTTAGAGTCATAGTGGAACTGGAGCAGGAGGCGCAGGAGCCTACAGACGTAATTTAACCACTCCGTCATCTATGTCCACCAGTTCTACATTGCCTCCGTCCGCCATGAGCATGGGCCGTAGGGTTTCCAGGACTTCTTCGACTTCTTCTTTCATAGACTCTACCATTCAATCATACCGGTTTTGGAGCCAGCGGCGAACGACCACATACAACAGGCTGATGCCTGTCAAACTGACCCGTATTTAGTCCGTCTACATCTTTCTCAAAGCGTAATTTGCTTGTGAGATTAGCCGCCGTTGACGAGGTTTTCTTTTTTCTCCATAAGTTGTTCCTTAGTTTCTTCATGCTCTGAATCTTTTGGAATACAGTCTACCGGACAAACTTCTACACATTGAGCTTCTTCATACCAACCCACACACTCGGTGCAGTGTTCCCAATCGATAACAAAAATGTCATCGCCTTCTGAAATTGCCTCGTTAGGGCATTCGGGTTCACAGACTCCGCAGTTAACACAATCTTCTGTGATTAACAGTGACATAAGAATATCTCCAGATATAACGAATTCCCGATTATAAGGGATTTCGTTCGAAAGTTTTTGTTTCCGGGTCCCAGCCAAATAACGCCTGGTCCCGAACTTTTTCATCGTAAACGGAAACTACTAGATATTGGGTGCCTGGATAAATGGGCGATTCGCCATCGAACAGGGCCATTCTAGTATCTTCTTCCGAAAAATAGGCATCGTGTTCGGGGTGGGAGTGGTATAGCACCTTAAATACCCAGCCCTTGGAACCTGCCTCGCTCAAAAGCTTTTGTAACTCTAACGCACTAACATTATACGCTGTACGCGCATCCCGAGAATATTTTTCGGGAAATTTCTCATGCAACTTATTTTGAATGTTCTCGCAGCGGTGGACAACGTTATCATTATTATGATCCGGGTCCCCTACAACGATTCCGCAACATTCGTACGGATATTCCTCCACAGCGTGACGGTAGATTTCATCCAACTGTTCTTTCGCAAGTGGAGTCATAGAGTATTTTGGGGTGTTCGGGATTGGTTGTCAATCAGTTTCGGTAAAAACAAGGGTGGGGATCAGGGGTTGGTGCGGACAACGAGATCATCCGTAACCGTCACCTGACAGGCCAGGCGAAAATCATCGGGTTTCTTGCCCAGCTTATCGGTTTCGGTCTCATTTCTAGGATCGAGCTTGCCTGACAAAACCTGCACTGTGCAGGTGGTGCATAAACCTCGACCCCGACAGTTGAGAATTTTGGTGATGTGAGGGTAGATACTGAACTTATTGCGGATCGCGGCTTGCCGAAGATTTTCTCCTTCTTCTACCTCAATGGTGCGGTTTTCTTTTTCAAAACGAACTTTTAGCATGGTCGACTTTTTTAAGTTTAGTGGTTAGGGGGATCATAGCTAATTCGCCCCCATCAACGCAATTTTTTTTCTGCTCGCCGCAGAGGCAAAATAAAAGCGCAAATCGTTACTACGTAGTTATAATGTGCTATTTAGATTGGGGTTTTTTCGCTGGATAACCCAGCCCGTAAACCGGATTACACAGGCGGGGTTAATGTCTGCTATCGGCTGCGACTTCAACCGGTCGACGCAACACATGCGCTAAATCTCTCTGCCGGTGTTTCAAATTCTAATGTCTCACGGGGTCGTTCATTTAATTCTCGCGCCACTTTATTAAGTGTTGCCTGTGAGTGTACCGACAAGTCTGTCCCTTTTGGAAAGTATTGTCTCAGCAACCGATTGGTATTTTCATTTGAGCCACGCTGCCATGGGCTTTGTGGGTCACAAAAGTACACATCAATATTGGTAGCCAAGGTAAAGCGTTGATGGTCGGCCATCTCTTTACCTCGATCCCAGGTTAATGATTTATACAACTCTGTAGGAAGTCTGTGTACATTTTTTATGAGTGCGGAGATAACCGTTTCCGTGTCTTTACCTTTCACTCTCACTAACATGACATAACGTGTATGCCGTTCAACTAATGTGGCAATATGACTGTTGTCTGAGCCCGAAATCAGGTCGCCTTCCCAGTGACCCGGTACAGCACGATCTTCAACTGAAGCAGGTCGTTCGCTGATCGATACCATATTCTTTATTTTACCCAGGCCCTCATTTTTTATGCTGTGTTGTTTAGCGCGCCGTATCGCCCGTTGAGTGCGAAGGTACAATTGCAGCTCTTTTTTCAGTACCCCACGCGCCTGAACAAACAAACTGCGATAAATAGTTTCGTGTGACACTTGCTTGTGCTCTTCGTTTGGATAGGTTCGTTTAAGCCAACCCGCAATCTGTTTCGGTGACCAATGGCGCTTGAGTTTTATAGCCACCCTACGTGTTAACGCCGGGTGACAAGCCAACTTACAGGATTTTGGACGATGCGCACGATCCCAGGCAGATTGATCAGCTTGTGTGGCGCGATAACAATGATAGCCACCATTTCGTTGGATTTCACGGCTTATTGTTGAAGGTGCGCGATTTAACGATGTGGCAATTTGCCGTAAGGATTGCGCTGCTACGATGTCTCTAGAGATTTCTTCACGGTCTGAAAGACTCAATGCCAAGTGTGAACGTTTTCGTAGGGCTGGGCGTATACCCCCTGTCGGGGCGAATTGACCAAAGATTGAGGATGACGGTCGATCAAAAGCCCGACCAATAGCTTTAAGTGATTCGCCACGTTGCCAGCGATTCCACATTTCTGATTTTTGTTGAGCGGTATAGTTTATTCGTGTTCGATAGGCCATTTTTTACACTCCATCTTTTTGCTTTTAAGATAAAGTGTTGCGTCGACCAGTTGAAGTCGCAGTAGTTTCCAGACAAGGGCTAAATGGACTAATTGAGACACAACATTCTAACAAACAACTATCCAGAAGCTTGATGGCATTTGTTTCGCTATATGGGAATCGACCTATTGCAACCTGCCGCTGGCTGGTTAGCCGCGGACGGTAATTTTTTTTATGGATTTCGCCAGTTTTCTGAGTTTGACGGCGGTTTTGGCTTTTTCTTCTTTTCGGGGGATTTTTTTAGGTTTGCGGTAGCGGACCGATTTGCGGGTGTTGGTGAAAACCCATTCGGCATCGAGCAGAAACTTTTCGCGGTTTTCGGAATTCATTTTTCGGAACAAAGTGAGTAGCTTTTGTTCTTCTTTATTCGTGCTGATGAGATTGTCGTTGAGCTGGCCCTTGAACATCAGGCGTCCTTCTTCTAACCCACCGCCAATGACTTCTAATGGATCTTTGGAGGTTGGAAATTTTTCCTGATCGGGTGTCTGCAGATCCTCGGGAAAAACTTTGGTGGTTAGTAATCGATCGAGGGACAGGTTTCCTAATCGTGCCAGTTTTACAAGGACGGAAACTGGGGCATCTCTTTCCCCAGCTTCGTAACGGACGTAGGTTCTGAACCCGATTTCGAGAACTTCAGACAAGGCCATCTGCGTGCAGTTGAGATTTTTTCGGATCGTTTTTAAGTTGTCAGAGAGGATAGTCATAATACTTGGACCAGCACTTTGAAAATTTAAGCTAGCTCGATTCCATTTTTTCTTAAAAACTTGTAGGCTTCATCAATCCAGAAACGTTCTTTTTCCAGTTTGTAATCGGGAAGGTCTTTTGAAGAGCCGATAAT
>JAESTE010000018.1 GCA_016763735.1 Nitrospinaceae bacterium
ATATAATTATGTTTAAATTTCAACAAATATTATAGATATTTTATAAATATTCCATAACCTATGGATTTCTAAAGGTTTTGATTTTAAAGCCAATAGTCATTTTTAGCGGTGTATTTAAATGGTAACCGAAACTTTTCAATCTGACAACGTTTTTTTCAGAATATCGAGGCTTAGTGTTTGAAATAAGGCGACCAAGAGGGACTGTGGCTTTTGCCCGAGAAGGTCAGTTGTCGAACCCTGTCACCCCCCAGACGCTTGATAAAAATATTGAAGCGACCATTTACCCGTTTGCGATAAACAATAAAACGGCCATCAGGAGACCAACTGGGTTGCTCGGCACTACCCGCATTTATTGTCACAATCTGGCTTTTATGTGTATTCAAATCATAAACGCTGATTTGAAACCTCTTCCCCACGCGTGAAGTGTAGGCGATTTTATCGCCATCGGGGGACCAGGATGGATTGTCATTATAAGAGGAGCCAAATGAAATGCGAGTCACCTTACCGTTGTCTCCTTTTTCGGCATCCATAATATAAATTTGTGGCGCACCGGTTCCGGAACGATCCGAAGTGAACGCAATTTTTTTTCCATCAGGAGACCAAGTGGGCGATGTATCAATATTAAAGTGACGCGTCAATCGATGTAGTTTCCTGTTTTTCTTTAAAAGATAAATTTCGGAATTCTGATCCCGGCTTAAAACCAAAGCAATCTTTTGCATATCGGGAGACCATGCCGGTGCCGCATTCAAACCTGGCAACCGATTCAGAGTTTGGCGTTTTTCACCTGCAGTATCGATCATAATTAAATCCGGATTATTCGCGGCATAAGAGGTGTAGACAATCCACTTCCCATCCGGCGACCAGGCGGGGCTTAAATTAACAGTATTGTCGCGGGTCAATCTCTTCAAATTGTAGCCATCAAAATCAATCAGATACACTTCCTTACCGCCCTCTTCCTGTGCCAGGAAGGTCACCTGGGTTTCGGCAATGCCACGCTTTCCTGTCAATTGCGACACCACTTCATCTGCAAACCGGTGTACTACCTTACGGAGCAATTGTGGAGAGGCCTTGTAACGCTTACCTAGCATGAACCTTTTATTTACGGCATCGTAAAGGCGAGAAGTGAAAACTTGCCCTCTTCCTTTCGATATCATTCTATATTCGGTTTTAATGACCCATTGCGCTCCGACCTGCCTCCAGCTTCTATAATCTACTACAGAGCCAGACCGCTCCATTTTTTCTAATTCCTCAAAGACGGTTTTTCTCAATGGAGAAAACAGCTCTGAGAGAAGCAAATCTTTGTCCAGAATACTTCTCGCTTCTTTGCCCATCCCTCTAGCATCAGACCCACCGCCCTTAAACACAAAGTCAGTGATCGCCAGAGAAACTTTTTTCTGGGTTGCCTTCTCCATATCTAACCTCACACGAGGTTCGGCTTCCACTTTTACGCAAAAGAAAAAAACAAGGACCACAAAAACCCCGGCAAATAAATAGCCTTCTCTACTCGTCTTTAGGAACATATTTAAAATATATACTTAAAAAAAGGTTGGACATCTTTAACTCTTTGGGGAAACGAGGAAATGGCACCGAATCAAGAACGGCACGTACAGCGAGGGTATCCAACGCTTCCACCCCAGAGCTTCGCTTTATAAATGGTTTATCAATATTCCCTTTTGGAAAAATGTGGAACGAAATAATGGCTTCTTTACTGTGCCGTTCCGCCAGCGGATCACGCCAATTCCTATATATTCTTTCTTGAACTATCCCGGCATAGAGAGATTGGATATCCGCACCAGGAGTCCCTTCTCGATCAGAATAAACATACGATTCATCTTCACTCTTTGAATCGGTTTTTTCCGGCGAATCAGGAAGAGTTCGCAACTTGCTTTGGAACTTTGACCTATCGAGCCGGGCACCTGTAACTTCAACTTTCACTCTTGAAGATTCTACGGCAAGCAATTCGAACTTTTCCAGAACAGAATCATAAGCCTTACTTTTTATATCTTCCACCTCAGCATCTGGAGTTTTACCCTCGTCATCCTTTTTAACTATAGAATCCAGTTCGGCCAGTTTTTCAAGTTCCTTTAAAAGATCCCTTCTCTTAACAGCAGGCTCAGCGATTTCTTCTTCATCCATCGGCTCTTTTACTTTTTCCTGTTCGAGCACCTCTTGCATCTTTATATCTTCAAAACCTTCAAGAAGATTTTCGATCTTGGGAGTTGGCGGCACATCTTTCTTGATCTTCACCTTTTCGCTCTTCAACTCCTCCAAGTCACGAAAGGTTTCTTCCAAAACAGGTTTTTCTGTTTTGGGCTTTGCAATTGGTTTCTTAGGGCGTTCCAAGAGCACCAATTGTTCCAGCTCTTCAAACATTTTTTTTGTCGGAACGGGGACCACAGCTGCGGCTTTTTTATCCAGTTTATTAAGCGCGGCTATTATTTTATTGGGTTGTGATATTTTTTTAACAGGTGCTATTTTTTTCTTAACAGCATTTTTATTAGCTACGCTTTTTTTTATTCTAGGCTCACTTTTCTTAATCGGAGCTTTTCTTTTCCTAGCAGGTTTTTTCTTAACAGCTGACTTGTTGCCTGAAGGAGATTCCACAAGACTAACCATAAAAGCCGGGACTATGGCTTTGACTGCAAGAGGAGGTTTGGGAAGAAATAAAACAAAGGTGAGGATGAGCAGATGCCCGAAAACGGAGAACACGAGCATTTGGTTGAAATCTATAGACTGGGAAAACTGGGCTCTCATGAGTTTTTAAGGTTCGGTCACCATTCCAATATTTTCGACCCCCGCTTGTTTGACCGTTGCCATTACACGCATAACGAATCCATAATCCAGCATTTTATCTGCCCGAAAATAAATGCCTACACTTTTATCTTTACTAACATACTGCTCCACTTTCCGAGTCAACGCCATCAAGTTTGCCAACTCCTCCTGCTTCCAGAATATTTTTTTATTGCTTTTTACAGTCACCGTTGGGATCTCTTTAATGGGAATGGGAGCAATAGATTCTTTGGGCAACTGAACATCCATACCGTGCTGCATCAAAGGGGCTGTAATCATAAAAATCACGAGCAACACCAGCATGACATCTACAAATGGGGTCACATTGATTTCGGCTAAAAAGGGTCGTCGTTGTTTTAACATTAGTTTTGTTCAGGAATTAACCCCTGTTATTTTTACCCTGAAAGGTCAAATGATCTCTCTTTTTCCGGAGATAGCGTAAAGTTTTTTTCAGCTAAATATACAAAGTCCTGACAAAAATCATCCATTGTCGAAGTAAGCAGGAAAACTTTATTATTGAGGTAATTGAAAAAGATAACCGCCGGAATAGCGGCTACCAGCCCTGCCGCAGTAGCAATGAGAGCTTCTGCTATTCCAGGTGCCACACCGCCTATGCTTGCCGTCCCTTGAACCCCAATCGATCTAAAAGAATGCATGATGCCCCACACCGTGCCAAATAATCCGATAAAAGGTGTCGTGCTGCCAGTGGTTGCCAGAAATTCCAATCGCCGAGAAAATCGTGCCACTTCCCGATTGATTGCTTTATTCAGAGCAAGTGAGATCCCCTTGATATCCCTCTCCGTCAGTTTCTCTCCAGAGGATAAAGGTGCCTCACCTTGCTTTTTTCTATCATCCTTAGCCATTTCCTGAAACAGGTATAGCTCGCGATAACCGGTTAAAAATAACCGTGCTAGTGGACTCAGCCGTAACTCTTTAGCGAAATTATATATTTGCGTGAGGTTTTCGGTTTTTGAAAATACTTCGAGGAATTTACTATCTTCATTTCTCGCAGACCGATAAACAAAAAACTTGTTCAACATAATGGCCCACGATGTAACGGAAAAAATCAAAAGGATCAGCAACACACCTTTTGCCATCATACTGGATTGCGTTATCAGTTCAATAATGCCTACTGGTTGGTCAGGAATCATACTTGGTATCTCATTGCAGGAAGGCTGGGTTCAAAGGCGGGCGCCGACAAGGATATATTAACTTTCAATTAGATAATTCAACAACTTACTTTAATTAAATGCAGGGGTTAAGTCAAATAATAATAAGGAAACAAATAAACTGAAATGTTGCAAAACCCAATTTACCAGGCAAACAGGTCGTTAATTTAAGATTTAACCCGCTCCAAATATTCGCCGGATGTCGTCGAAACTCGTACCGCCTCGCCTATCTTAATAAACTGGGGCACTGTCACCACCAAGCCCGTCTCCAAAGTTGCGGGTTTTCCTGATCCTGATGCGGTCGCGCCCTTCAAACCGGGCTCGGTATCCACAACTTTCAACTCAACCATTTCGGGAAAGGACACTCCGATTGCGGCATCATCACAGAATTCTACGATGACACGGGTATTCGGCAACAAATACTTTTTTCCATCACCAAGCATTTTATCATCCATGAAAATCTGCTCATAGGTTTCGCAATTCATAAAGCAAAACCCAGCAGGGTCCTCATAAAGATACTCCATATCAACTTGTTCCATTTCCGCGCGTTCGACTGATTCATCCGAACGGAATTTAATTTCAGTCTGTGTGCCATCTTTCAGCTTTCGCAGTTTGGCCTGCATGGATGCCTTCCCTTTCCCTGGCGTGCGATGCTCTGCTGTCATTACTCGATATAAATCCCCTTTAAGCTTGATCACGTAACCAACACGCAACCCATTACCATTTACAAATGAAACCATGAGCACCTCAATGAACAAATTTTAATTTGGTTATTTATGAGCTTAGAGAAAGCTCAATTCTGTGATTATATAGGGCAAGCCTTGATAATCAAGGGAAATCAGAGGAGGTTTGCACCCTCTCCATCATACCCTGAAATAATGAATTGTCCGCTCTGCGATACCCAGGCAAATATTTTTACGACAGGTGAAAATCGGCAATATCAACTTTGCAATCTATGCGGGTTGATTTTTGTGCTACCTGAATTCCACATTCCAACTGAATCTGAGATAGCAAGATACCGAGAGCATGAAAACAGCCTTGATAACGAAGGTTATGTGGAAATGTTCATGAAAAAAATTAACCTCGTTAAAAAGCATTGTCCGCAAATAAAAACCGCATTGGATTTTGGTTGTGGATATGAACCGGTTTTAAAAGCCTTACTGGAAAAAGAAGGAATCAAAACTGAAATTTTCGACTCAAACTTTTTCCCCGACTTCCCTAAAAACAAAACCTTCGATCTGGTTATCTCAACAGAAACGTTTGAACATTTCAAAAATCCCATCAAAGATATTCGGCAAGCTGCAAGTTGCGTTTCACCCACAGGCTTTCTTGCTGTGATGACCCGGTTTTATCCTCTCGAAAAAGAAATTCCTTGCGAAGAAAGTTTTTCGAAATGGTATTACAAGCGCGATCCAACTCACATTGTTTTTTATACCTCCAAAACTTTCGAGTGGCTGGCTCGGGAAATGGGATTTAAAATCATTTACAATGACCAATTCGATTTTGTTCTATTGCAAAATTTGATATAAAGGCATTTTGGTGACGGCTGAAAAAATACCGCTTTGAATCCATGTCGCCGATTTGGAACTTTAACCAAGAGGAAATATGTCGGGAGAATACATCTTTACCATGCAGGGCCTCATAAAGAGGTATGGACGCAACGAAGTTCTCAATGGAATCAATCTCAGTTTTTATCACGGAGCAAAAATTGGCATCGTCGGCGAAAACGGTTCAGGAAAGTCTACCCTCCTCAAAATTATGGCAGGTGAGGATAATGAATTCGAAGGCCAGGCCGCGCCTCTAAAAGGTTCCACCATCGGTTTCCTTCCGCAAGAACCTGTTTTGGATGATGACAAAACGGTGCGCGAAAATGTCGAGCAGGCTTTCAGCGATATCAAAAAATTGATTGAAGAGTTCAATGAAGTCAGTGCCAAAATGGCCGAACCCATGTCGGATGACGAAATGGAAAAGGCCATGGAAAAAATGGGGCGACTGCAAGATCAAATTGATGCCGTCGATGGTTGGGAACTTGACCGTCAGGTAGAAATCGCCATGGATGCCCTGGTTCTGCCGGAAGACAACCAGAAAGCCAGCACGCTTTCAGGGGGGGAGGCGCGTCGCGTGGCCTTATGCAAACTATTATTGCAAAAACCCGATATGCTTCTACTCGATGAACCTACCAACCATCTCGATGCAGAAACCGTGCAATGGCTCGAAGACACATTGGCCAATTTTCCGGGGAACGTCATCGTTTCAACTCACGACCGTTATTTCCTCGATAACATCACTAAATGGATCCTTGAACTTGAAAGCGGAAAAGGCAAACCCTTCGAAGGTAACTACTCTTCCTGGTTGGAACAGAAAACAGAAATTTTGCGCCGTCGGGAAAAAACGGCCTCCACCTTACAAAAGCGGCTCGACAAAGAACTGCAATGGTTGCGGGAAACTCCCGGTGCACGCCGTAAACACAATAAAGGCCGCGTCAACGAATACGAAAAATTGGCTGCCCGAAAAACAGATATGGAAGACAACACACTGGAGATACAAATTGCTCCCGGCCCACAACTTGGCGAACAAGTCATTGAAGTGGAATCCTTATCAAAAGGCTATGGTGGTGACCCGATCTTTTCCGATCTTACCTTTACGGTTCCCCGAGGAGCTGTAGTCGGGCTGATCGGCCCCAATGGCGCAGGTAAAACCACTCTCTTTAAAATGATCGCAGGGGAAGAACAACCGGACTCAGGAACTTTGAAATTGGGCTCCACCGTAAAACTTTCTTATGTCGATCAACATCGCCACGACCTGAAAGCAGACAACACCGTGTTCGAAGAAATCACCGGGGGAACCGAACATATTGAAGTGGCAGGAAAAGCTATCAATTCACGCGCGTATGTAGGTCGCTTCAATTTCAAAGGGTCCGACCAACAGAAGAAAGTAGGAGAACTGTCCGGCGGCGAGCGCAACCGAGTCCACCTCGCAAAATTATTAAGACGCGGTGGCAATGTCCTCTTACTGGATGAGCCGACCAATGATCTTGATGTCAACACCTTGCGAAACCTTGAAAATGCTATTCTCGACTTCAATGGCTGTGCTCTGGTGATCAGCCATGACCGATTCTTCTTGGATCGCATTTGCACTCATCTGCTGGTATTTGAAGGAAACAGTAAAGTGCGTTGGTTTGAAGGAAATTTTGAAGAGTATCAGGAAAAAAGGAAGAAGGAACTAGGAGGAAAAGAAGAGAACCGCAGATCAAAATACAAAAGACTCACCATTCGTTAGTCGGCACTGTTATTCCCAAATTGCCGGACATAATGAACCAATATCCATATCTGCCAATCGGCTAAATTGGGATAAGCTGGCATTGCCGTACCTTCAATACCATTCTTGATGGCCCAATACATCTGACCATCGGAAATAGTGTTCATTGTTTCGGCACAAGTAAAATTCCTTGCCAAGGGGTCTGCCTGCAATCCCAACTCACCGGTCCCATCACCTCTTGCGCCATGGCAGTGCAAGCATTGCATGGGTTGCACCGTATCCATATAGAGCAACTCACCTTTTTCCATCCGCTTTTTAGTCGCTTCCAGCGGATTCTTCAACCCAGAATATTTTTCAGGCGCATCGGGTGTGGTTCTGTTTTGCGGACACTGGGCCTTGTCCGGCTTGTCAGCAAAAGCCAACGAGACCCCAAAAATCCATATCGTAATAGAAATTATAATTACAGTAATTTTCATGTCCTATGGATTTTAACCGCATTCACTAATAAATGCGCTGTTTTTTATCTTCTGGGATTTTTAAATCAGGTGAACAGGAAACATTATTGAAAAAGTCGTCCCCCTTCCCATTTTCGAGGTCACTTCGATATGACCTCCGTACTTCACCACTAACTGGTGCACAATATTCAAACCCAAACCCGTGCCTTTGCCTTGTTCTTTAGTGGTAAAGAAGGGATCATAAATTTTGGAGAGATATTTTTCTGGGATACCGGGGCCGGTATCACTGATTTTAGTCACTACGTTTCCATTTTGGGCCTTGGTCGAAATAGTCAACTTCCCTTTCCCTTCCATTGCCTGAACCGCGTTTGTTAGCAGATTCAGGAAAATCTGTTGAATCTCTTCCGACTTTGCAAATATGGGTGGAAGGGATGAAAAACTTTTTTCAAGATGAATATCATCACTGTATGTGGCAAGGAGGGCAATTTCGATTGCGGCATCAATACGCTCATTGATGTCCACTTCTTTTTTATCCGCTGTGGAAGGAGCTCTGATATAGCCGGACATATTTAGAATGACCGATGCCATATCTTTGGATCGGTCAAAAACTTTTTTGGCATACTTCTTTATTTTTTCAGGATCTTTCTCATCCAGAATAACTTCAGTAAATCCCATGATGGAAACAAGAGGATTGTTCAATTCATGAGCTATGCCAGCGGTTAATGTTCCCAGCCCGGACAACTTTTCCGCCAAGACCAGTTGATCATGCAAATCGACTTCTTCTGTAACATCTCTTAAAAGTAATCCGATATGTTTTTCACTTCCTTCTTGAACAACCAAATCAAAAACTTTGTACGCAAAAATCTTATCATCCAGTTTTATAGTTCGTTGCATGCTTTGTAAAGAAGGTGATTCTTTCGGAGCAAGAGGATCTTTTGCGGTGTAACACTGAATTGGCAGGTCATCGAGAGTCTTGGTTGAAAAAGGTTTCACATTTTCGAAATCTTTTTTCAAAACATCGTAAAGTGTTTGCCAGGGGCCAATGGGATAAAGGCCTAAACTTAAAAGGGATTTCCCCCGTAAAGACTCAACATCTTTTTCAATAATATTTTCAAATGCAACATTGCTATATTCGATTTTCAAATCAGGATCAAAAATCACCACGGCATCAGGAACACTCATCAATATGCTATCGGTGTACTCTTTCAGATAACGAAACTCTTCTGTTTTTTTCAGAACCTGGTTTTCCAATCCAGAAAAAGATTTCTGCAACAATTCATTCATCGAATTGACTTCATCGGCGAGTGCTTCTATTTCATCCCCCGTCTTAATTTCAAGCGCACTTACCTTTTTTCCCCTTCCAATTCTGGCGGCCGCATTCTGGAGTCTTCGGATGGGCTGAACAATTTTTTTTGCCGCCATCGCCCCCATCACACCAATCAACAACACAGATACAACGGCTGCTATGGCTATCCAGAAAAATAGTTTTTTCATCGGCGCAAACAATTCATCCGATGCCTGCCACGCAAAGGTGTACCAGTTATTCCCTGTAGCATAGGATGTGATTTTTCGAGTCTGCTCCAATGGAGAAAAACCAATAATGGAAAGCTCTTCTCCTCCATGCCCATCACCCTTTATTTTGACCCAGTTCGGATCAGGCCGTGTCACACTTTGAACCAGAAACGGGTCAGCGAGTTGGAACCCCGTCGGCAGAATTGGGCAGTCAATGACCACGCCTTTTGAATCGATTAACATGACATGACCGGTATCCCCAAAAGTAATAGGTTCAATTGAAGATGAGAATAATTCCTTGGCATTAAAAATATGAAACAAGACCCCGATGGGCTTATTTCTTTTCCCCACAATCGGGAAAGCAAACTGAACAAGAGGAGAATCCGATCTCGGGTCGTTATAGATCGAGCCAATAAAGACCATATCCTTTTTTCCATTTAGTATTATTTCTAAGGCTGGGTTATCGGCATTGATAAATTGGGGAAAGTCATTCACGCTTCCGCGCAAGACCCCGGAAGCATCAGTAACAAACAGGGCTCTTGTGGCCAATGTCGAAGAGTTTTTTTCTCTCAGATATTTTTTAAGAACCTTGCTTGAGTCTTCGTACAGGAGGGATTTCGTTTTATTGTCGGGGTTTTTCCAATCCTCTTTCGATTCTGCGAGTACCTGGTCTTTCAAAAACGAATCCAGAAGATACAGCTTCTGGTTTGATTCCAGGATGGAATTCTGGATGTTTTTTTCGGAAGCAAGACGGATATTGCGCTCTATTTCACCTTGAATCAACAAGTCTATCTTAGTGGAAGTTTCGTACGCTAACACCTTGGAGCTGGCTCCGATCACTCCTTGGAGGGATTTTGTTCCTTGCAAATAGGAAAGGATCATAGCCAGCATCAAGGGTAACGCTCCAACACCCAGCATAGTCCAGACAAGTTTATTTCTTAATCCGGTCTTTGGATTTTTTGATTCATGTGTTCCCATTTCTCTTCCCGCTTTGGCGGCAAAAATCAGGATAAACCGTTTCGATTTATTTTTTTAATGAGAACAATTTCTAAACATAATTAAACTCTTGTTCTGCACCTAAAACTTCCTTCACCTTCGCAAGAAGTTTTTCTTTTTCCACAGGCTTGACCAAATAATCTTTAACTCCTTTTTTCAACAGCGATACCGCCAATTCAGAATCTGGATAACCTGTGACAACCATTATTGGAATGGATGGTGCATTCTCTTTCAGATAATCGATCGTCTCAACCCCATTCACCTTAGGCATGCGTATATCACAGATGATAAGACCCACCTGAAGCAGGTTCGCCCCTGACTTCATAAGTGTTATCCCCTCTTCTCCATTTTCAGCTTCAATTACATTATAATTTGCCGATTCCAGATGAATTCTTAAGACCTCTCGAACATCGTCTTCATCATCAATGATTAAAATTTTCCCTTTTGTACTGGAAGCATCTTCTATAAATGACATGACAACCTCCTAAATGCAGTATGAAAAAATTTAACGCACCCCTTGACGGACAAAAATTTTATTTTGCCGCGCAACTGCAGGTAAATATAGTCCCGATAAATTATCCTGCCACAAATAGATAAATGAATTTTTCTTCATTAACGTATTAATTCCCCCAAAAGAATCAGACACACACCCCCTAACATATTGAAACTATAGAGGTAGAATATCTTTTATTCGTTTTTGAAGGTAGAACGCAGGTAGGTAATCACATCAGCCAGACTTTGTTTGGGCAGGGTCATCCCCCAGTCGGGCATATTCGGCGATTTGCCAACGCTTTTTCCACCGTAATAAACAAGGTTGTAAAGATAATCATCCGGGTAGTCACACAAGGGCAGGTCTGCATGAACAGCGGGTTTCGGATCAAGCCCCTTTGCTCCCGGCCCATCTCCTTTTCCTTGCTTGCCATGACATTGCGCGCAATATTCCTTATATACTTTCGCGCCGCGCTCGCGGTCAGCATTCTTGAACTCTTTCGACTTCCAGGGCTCATAAAATTTAAAATCCTTTTTCCCTAGAGTCATTACATAGCCGATGATGTGTCTGGCTTTTCGCAGGCTAATGTCAGCAAGATACTCTCCACTATGCGGTGCGAAGTCCTGCGGATTTTCTGCAAACCGGCTCCACCAATCAAGAGTATAGCGGTTGCCTGCATTAAAAAGGGTCGTGCTGATGGGGCCACCGATTAGTTTTCCTTCATCATCTTTAATTTGATGACAACCGAGACAGGAGTATTGTCGGAATATATCTGCTCCCAATGCCGCTTCCATTTCCGTAAAAGTCGACATATCGACAAAACTTTTTTTAACACGAGGGTCACGCAACTTTTTTTCCATATAGTCTGCAATCACCGTTGCCTCTTCGCGAGTCGAAATCATATGTTTGAGTGATAGACGCATTTTGTCCCACCGATAACCGTTGGGGTAGAGGTTATCCTCCTGCCCCATCAATCTCCGAATCAACCAGTCTCTCTGATATTTCACTCCACCCCACATCAGATCAGGAGCTTTTAGTTCGAATTTGGATTTGGGCTTTCCTTCAAACCGATGACAGCTTTTGCATTGGCTGTTAATTAGCTTTTCAGCGTAACCATCATTCCCCGCCCAGACTAAAGATGGAGTCAAAAATAATAGGACTAATAATAAAAAGTTTCGACTAAACATAATTATTCTCTGCCAATGCATAATATTTGCTCTCCCTTATGTTTCTAAAAATCTTCGTATATACAAAATCAATTGCCAAATTTGCTCTTTGCCCAAGGAGAATTTATGTGCCGGCATGGCGGTGCCTCTTGAGCCATTTTGAATGACCCAGAACAACTGACCATCGGGCAAATCCTGCATCACGTTTCCACAAGTAAAATTTCTGGGAGGCGGCTCCATCCTTCTTGCGAGACTGCCGTTGCCGTTCCCCCTGCTCCCGTGACAGAGCTTGCAGGCGGTCGGTTTCGCATCTTCAAAAAAAAGTTTCCTGCCTTTTTCAACATTCTCTTTGGTCGGTGCCAGCGGATTCACTTTTTCAAGATATCTGCTCGGTGCTCTCTCGGTTTTTCTATTTTGCGGACAGATCCCCGAAACAGATGTCGTAGCGGGAAAAGATTCTACAATGTTTGAATTAAAAAACAGGGCCAACCCAAAAACTGCGACCCACCTGGCGGTCAACGACTTTTCTCAGAAAAAGTTCTTAGATAACGAACGATCTGCCAGATTTCCCGGTCTTTAAGGTTTTTGAATGCAGGCATTCCTGTGCCGGGGGAACCGTTACGAATGACCCAGAATAATTGACCGTCCGAAATACTTTCCATGGTTGAACGGCAGGTAAAGTTTCTCGGAGGAGGATTAAGCCCCTGCGCCATCATCCCCAGGCCATTCCCCGTCACACCATGACAAATTTTGCAAGCCGTCGGCTGTGCCTCGATTTGAAATAAGGATTCGCCTGCGTAGAGAATCTCTCGGTTTTTCTCAAGGGGGTTCCGCTGGGTCAGAATATTATTCGGTGCCTGGACAGTTTTTCTAATTTGCGGGCAAATTCCATTTCCTAAAAATCCAACGCCATGATGTCCCTGAAAGGAACGGTTCGAGTGTCTTCTGCCCTTGCTCGGTGGCGGCCCCGCCCAAGCTTCCGCCAGCAGGCCGGATACAAAACAGGCCAGGAAAAATATAGCAACGATAGTTTTTTTTCGATCACCCTGCATTCACAAAAGTCCGGATATAATGGATTACGCTCCAACCTTCTTCTTCATTGATTCCCTTACCCACTCGAACAGGCATCCCTGTCCCGGGACTGCCATTTCTGAGCACCCACATCATCTCTCCATCGGTTCTAATTTCCTGCCACTTTTCATCGGTGAAATCTCTGGGAGAATGACCGGGAAGTTCCGCACCCTTGCCGTTCTTACTATGACAGGTAACACACAGACCCTTACCAAAAAAGATTTCTTTCCCCAACTCAATTCTCTCGGGACTGGCAGGATAAGGGTTGTCCATGTCCTGCAGTTCCTCAAGAAGTTCTGTAGGAACACGTGGTTGATAAATATCATTATGGAACGCACCCACGCTAGCAGATGACAAAATTAAAACAACAAGACAGCAACAAAAAATAACGATTCGCATTGGAACTCACATAAATCAGAAAACTCAGGTTACCTATTTTATTGAGGGAACCGCATTCCTTACCAACCTCAGAAAGGCATCAGTGCCGGATATTTTATCTTGATAGGCTTGCCCACCTTCATCTTTATAGGAAACAGCAATAGCCTTGTTACGTTTTTCATCACTGGTCCAGGTTCCCCAGCCGGCTCCCTTAGGAAACATGCTATCAATAAAAATTTTATCCCCATCTTTGTCCGTATTACGCTTTTGCCGGTCATACAAAGTTGCCGCCTCTTTGGCTGTAGGCATTCGCCAGTCCTGATAGCCTGCATAATGTCGATGATTCAACTTTTGCACATACTCCCTTGCGGTATACCAGTTGACCCACTTGGCCTCCAATTGCCAATGATCTTTTTCCATCCACAACAAATCTGTTTTTCGGTCGAGGATAGTACCATTAGCAAATCTTGCAAAACGTTTGTCAACCGATTCCGCAACTGGTTTCTTGTCCTCTAACGCAAAAACATTGGAAGAAAAAAATAGTGCCAACATTATGATTCCTGCGATCCATTTTGATTTACGAAACATTTCCCGCTCCATAAGGATGATTGGTTTTGCAATTTAATCCCACAAAGTGGGTTTAATTCCCCGTGGCTTGCCACGCCTGTTAAATAAAATATTTTTGGGATACCCCGCCTACTTGCGGCAGGGTCATTCATTTTTGATTTTACCCGCATGCCAGACCTAAGTAAACGGGGAAATCGGCTTGAACCAGCAAACTCATTTCGGTAAAATAAGACATTAAATCTAAAGGTCCCTCCCATGAAATCTCATAGCCGAGTCCAACGAATAATATTTTTAGCAATAACGGTTTTGTTTGTTTTTACATCTTCCTCTTACGCTAAACCCAAAGATAAAGACCGCTGGAATGAAAAATATGATACGGAGGTGTACCTGTTCGGAGAAAAACCCATTCCATTCCTGACTGATAACATTCATATTCTACCCAAAGGCAAGGCTCTTGATGTGGCAATGGGAGAAGGAAGAAACGGTGTCTATCTTGCCACGCAGGGGTTCGATGTTACCGGACTCGACATTTCAGAAAAAGGACTGGAAAAAGCTCATGCCCTGGCCGCTAAAAATAACGTAACCATCCAAACCAAAGTCGTTGATCTTGAAAACATTCAATTCGAACCCAATAGCTACGATCTCATTATTTGCACATATTATATGGATCGTGGACTTTATAAAAAATTTCGCGATGCGCTCAAACCCGGTGGCATGCTCCTGATCGAAACCTATAATATCGATTACTTGAAATATCGCAGGTTCAACGCAAAATGGGCACTCAATACCAACGAATTACTCGACCTCTTTAAAGACATGCGAATTCTCAGGTATCAGGACTACGACGATGCTAGAGAGGCCTACTCCAGCATCATCGCCCAAAAACCCTCGCCTTAGTGAACTCTCTGAATTCCCTGGAAAAGTTTTTTGTAACGCTCGCCAACCTGTTTCCTTTATGGGTGCTCACCGGTGCCAGTCTGGCTTTATGGAAGCCGGAAACCGCTACCTGGTTTCAACCTCACTGGATCCCCTACTTTCTAGCGATCATTATGTTGAGCATGGGTTTGACCTTGAGCCTAGAAGATTTTTCCCGTGCCCTGAAAATCCCTAAATCGATTCTACTGGGAATCGGACTGCAATACACCGTCATGCCCTGCATAGGATACCTGCTGGCACGATTGTTTCATCTTCCCATCGATTTCGTGATTGGACTCGTCCTTGTTGCCTGCTGCCCCGGCGGCACCGCTTCCAACGTAGTTTGTTTTATCGCGAAAACTCATGTAGCACTTTCCGTGAGCCTGACTACCGTTTCCACCTTGCTGGCCGTTATCTTCACACCGCTGCTGACAACCTGGTGGGTCGAGTCCCTTTCACAGGAACTTACCGGACAAACGGTTAATGTTGACACTTTCGGACTGTTAACAAAAACGATAACGGTGGTGATCTTGCCTATCGTTACCGGGGTTTTATTAAACCGCTATTGCAACCGAGGGGTCAAACATGTGGAAGCTTATACGCCTTTTCTCGCGGTGCTCTCCATCGTGTTCATCGTTGACTTTATTCTCGCTGCAAAAAAAGATGCGATCCTTGAAATAGGCACACCCTTAATCGCCGCTGTTGTACTGTTACATTTTTTCGGATTTTTGCTAGGGTATATTTTGTCACGCGGACTAAAATTGGAAGAGATAGATGCGCAAACGATTTCCATCGAGGTAGGAATGCAGAACTCAGGACTGGCAACCGAGCTTGCAAGAAGTAATTTTTCAAACTATGCATTGGCAACCGTACCCGGTGCCATTTCAGCGCTCACCCATTGCATATTGGGTAGCATCGCCGCTGGTTTATGTCGAGCCAGAAATCAGAAAAAATAATTGATCAGGGATTTGTTTCAATCGGGACCACTTCAAATACCCAACCGATTGCGAATAACGATGGAAAGTTTCTACTCAAAAATAAAAACAGGTTTCGTTTCCAAGCTGAATGGATAATGGGTATTTCAGGTTCCATTTCTCGTATTATAAAACCGGCATCTGTTAAAAATTTTCGTGCCGTAGCCAGAGTATAGAACCGAATATGAGTGCGGTCGAGAATGCCTTCATCCGTATAATTCCAATTACCTTTTAAAAGCCCAAGACGATTCTCGAAATAAGCAACATTGGGAAGTGACACCAAAACTTTTCCACCCGCATTCAAAAGATCCCGGCTTTGCCGCAGCACCTTGCCAGCATCGTGCAAGTGCTCAAGCACATCGGAAAAAACCACGGCATCGTATTTTTCTTTTCCCAATCCCTCTTTTTCTACATCGCGTTCTTCCAGTAGCTTGTAAAAATCTGCATTCTCACGAATCCGGTCAAGCTTCTGATCCCATCCGATCACAGTACAACTTTTCTCTTTTAAGGAGCAGCCCAAATCACCTCCACCGCAACCGACATCGAAGACTCGGCTCGAAGGTAAAACTCGCCTTGCGATCTGTTGATATTTAGTCATATTAAAACATCTCCCAGGTGAGAACCTGTTCTGCATAGACATCTTTTTTACAGGACTTGCCGAGAACATTATTTAACTCTGCGGGTGGGATGCCCGTCCCCGGACGTTTGCAGGCAATAATTTCCACAGTCAATGGTGTGCCTGCAGAAATATCGATGCGTGCTACCAGACTTCGACGAGCCGATTGCTTAACAGGAATTTCGGACGGTTGGATTTGTTTTTTATCATCACCCAATATGCGGTTAACATTAATCAGTTCGGTTTTTAATCTTTTTAATTCCTGCGGTTCTATGGAGATCGACTGATCGACCCCTGGCAATTTGCGATCCACTGTAAAATGTTTTTCAATGAACACCGCCCCTAAAGAAGCGGCAACAACGGCAGATAAATTATCTATCGTGTGATCTGACAAACCTATCGGAACGTTGAATCTGGACCGCAATGTTTCCATGCAATTAAGATTCATCTCTTCATACTGCGAAGGGTAATTGGACACACAGTGGAGAAGGATTATCGGGCACTTAGGCTGCAATATTTTAAGTGCTCGAGAAATTTCTTCTTCATTTCCCATCCCTGTCGAAAGCACAACAGGTAGACTGGTTTCAGCAACCTTCTCCAGAAAAGGCAAATAGGTGAGATCAGGCGATGCAATTTTTATTGCAGGGGCCCCCAGCTCTACCAGCATCTCCAATGAGGCTTCATCAAAAGGCGTCGAAAATAATGGAATATTTATTTTTTTTGCATGCGCAAAAAGAATTTCGTAATCGGATTGGGAAAGCTCATATCGCTGGAAAAATTCGTAAAAAGGGATTTCATTGCCAGGATTGTCCGGGTCATCGGCCATCAGGCTATTGGAAATCATCTCCTTTGCGATAAAGGTTTGCAGCTTAACCGCATCGGCTCCATTTTCTGCAGCGGACTCTATCATCCTTTTTGCCAACTCGACATCGCCGTTGTGGTTGAACCCTACTTCCGCAACGATAAAAACAGGGTGGCCTGGCCCCAGATGTTTGCCACAAAATTCAAATTTTTTAATACTCATTCAACCGTCTCAAATTAAATAACTTCATAAATGCTTAACGGGGATTTTTCAGATTTCTAAACTCGGGTAAACCCATTCATCCAAGCTGGCAAATCAGGATGAATGCCTTTTAATACTTCTGACTGTTCACGAGTGAAGGGTTTCAAAACAGCCAAAAGCATGGCAAATGCTAATAGATAAACCAAGACCCCCATAAAGATATTATCCCAAATCAGAAGTGTGGTCGCCTGCGCTGGCACTACTGCCACTAAGGAAAACAAAAGGCATTTCCCAAGAACCGGTAGAACGGGCATAACATCAACCTGCTTCTGAATAATATAAAGCTGCCTGAGAACCATATAGACCATCGAGATTCCAGTAGCAGTCAGCGCCCCCATCTCCTGATAAAGAGGAATCAAAATCAGGTTCAAGAGAATATTGAGCA